>JACZQQ010000058.1 GCA_022545645.1 Acidobacteriota bacterium
GTGTTCGATGGGATTCTGGGTGGCGATCACCACGAAAGGCTGGGGAAGCTCGTAAGTCTCGTTATCAATGGTGACCTTCCCTTCACTCATCGCCTCCAAAAGAGCACTCTGAGTTTTCGGAGTCGTCCGATTGATTTCGTCAGCTAGAACCACATTGGCAAACAGCGGACCCTTGCGGAACTCAAACTGATGGTCCAACTGGTTAAAAATGGATGACCCGGTTAAATCCGAAGGAAGGAGATCACTCGTGAACTGTATCCTTTGAAACGTGCAATCGAAGGACCGGGCCAAGGCATGCGCCAAAGTGGTCTTTCCCACACCGGGCACATCTTCGATCAGCAAATGGCCATGCGCCAACAGAGCGACGGTCGCCATCTCCACAACATCAGATTTCCCTTTGATCACCCGCTCAACGGAGGCTTGAAGAGCCTTGATTTTCGTGGCTAATTCATGGGGAGGTGCGGCGGTTTCCACACTTGATATGATACTGTTTCGGCTGAACCCAGATCAATGTAGCAGTTAACAACCTGGAACTTGAAATCCGAAGTCATGTCGTGGGGATTTTATCTAGGGCTCATTGCTTTCTTCACAATCGTTTTTACCGTCTTTTCGGCTGTAACCTATTCCGCCATCCTGAGAATATGGGACAGTCATGATCGCTACTACCACAGGGAACAGCTTCAAGGGGAGGTACCCAATCGTAAAAGGAAGTGGCCCGTCTCGAGCCTGGGGGGGTTGATCGTCCTGGCGGCGGTGATCGCCTGGGTGGTGGTGGAGTTTGTGATTAAACCCCAACCCTGACAAGTGTCTCCTGCCTTTTTCTTATTGTCTGTCGTCTTCTGTCTGTTGTCTGTTGTCTGTTGTCTGTTGTCTGCGGTCTGCCGTCCGCGGTTCCACCACCTCAAGATTCATAGTTGCCACAAAGGGCAGATCTCGATAGTACTCTCGGTAGTCCAATCCATAGCCAATGAGAAATTCGTCATTCACATTGAACCCCACGTACTTGATGGGAACCTCAGCAAGTCGTAGTTCGGTACGATCCAGGAGAGTGCAGATGGCCAGAGAAGCAGGATTGCGTTCGAGCAGGATTCGAACCAGGTAATTCAGGGTGAGTCCGGTGTCCACGATGTCTTCAATGAGCAAGACGTGTCTGCCCTGAATGTCTTCCTGTAAATCCTTGACAATTTCCACCTCCCCCGTGCGGGATTGCCTGCCATAGCGGCTGATACGGATAAAATCAGGCGAGACCGGAAAGGATAAATTCTTGACCAGGTCGCGGGTGAATACCAAGGCCCCCTGGAGAATGCCCGCCACTATGGGATCCCTCCCCTTGTAATCACGGCTGATCTCGGATGCCAGTTCCTCAACGCGAGTCGAGATGGCCATCTCGTCAAAAACAACCTTTTTGACCGCAGCGGGAGTGCTTTTGCGGTTGATCCTTGAGGAAAAGATCATTCGATAACTCCGAATTTGAAGAGGAGTTCGCGGTAGTCCCTTCCATACAGGACCTTGATCCTGGTGTCCGGATACAACTCTCTCATCCTTCGGATCTTACGGTTCTTTCTGGTGACCAGCTTCTGCTTCATCGTGGTCAATTCCACGTAGAGATCAAATTGGGGAAGGTAGAAGTCGGGGGTAAACGCCTCAATGACACGACCCTGCTCATCCCAGTTCAAAGGGAAACAAACCGGCTCGTAACGCCATTCAATACTATAGAAATCGAGAAAACCAGCTAACTCCTCCTCGCTTTCATGAGCGAAACCGGAGATAGACCGGGAGCTGCTTTGTATTCCCATTAGCCCCTCCACTGTGTATCAAAGCACACTGACACGAGAGGGAGGCGCGGAACATGGTGGGAGATTACTGGAGCGGATAGGTGCCCAGGGAAAGGCCGGAGGAGAAAACCTGGGCGGTACCCCGCACGTCGGTCGCCTGAATCGTAAGCTCCAGGATCAGGTTACCACCGTCGGTCGTATAGGGAGTCGTGATCTCCAGAGGGACCAGGATATCTTCGACCAATCTGATGTCGAGTGCCGATCGGGCTTCCAGGGTTCCCAGGTCCAGCGGGGTGGTGGTCAATTCCTGAGCCGTGCCACTGCTCAGGGGGAGTGTGAAGACCCGGACCGTGATGTCCCCGTCACTCACTGAGGGATTAAACAGGGAGATTCTCGAGTCGAAAACCGTATCGTTGCCATTGGTGAAACTCGCTGTCAGCCGCGTCGCACCCGGGGTCGGGACAGACGGGACTGACTGGAGTGTATAGGTACCAAAGGCAAGGCTCGAAGAGAAGACTTGAGCGGTCCCTCTCACATCGGCCGCCTGAATCGTAAACTCCAGGGTCAGATTTCCGTCATCTCTCGTATAGGGCAGTGCGATTCCCAAAGGTGTCAGGATATCTTCAGCCAGCTTGATGTTGAGCGCCGAACGGGCTCCCAACGTGCCCAGCGCCAGTGGCTTGGTGCCCAAGAGAAAGACGACACCTCCGAACACATAGGCAGTATGACCCGTTGAGTCCTCACCGTTCAGGGAGAATTCGTCTGCATCAACGACCGTGATCACGAAGTCTCGATCATTGACCTGGGTCATCCCGACCACACCCGTGATTTGGATCTGGTCACCGGTCACCAACCCGTGGTCGCTCGAGGTCGTGACCACGGCAGGATTCGCCTGGGTGATGGATGAGATTACCAGCTGCTGGACGGTACCGTCGGCCACAGGAAGGGTGAAAACCCGGACCGTCACCTCCCCGGCACTGGTTGAAGGGTTCCAGAGATAAATACGCGAGGACAACACCGCATTGTTGCCATTCGTAATGTTGGCCACCAAAACGGTGGGACTTCCACTCGAGGTGGCCGGGATCTCCTGGAGCGGTTGGGTGCCAAAAGCAAAGTCGGAAGAGAAAACCTGAGCAGTCCCTCTCACATCAGCGGCCTGAATCGTAAACTCCAGGGTCAGATTGCCTCCGTCGATCGTGTAGGGCAGCAAGACTCCCAGAGGGGTCAGGATATCCTCGGCTAACTTGATGTTGAGCGCTGATCGGGCTTCCAGGGTGCCCAGGGGCAGCGGTGAGGGGGTCAACTCCTGGGCCAACCCACCAGCCAGGGGAAGGGTAAAGACGCGCACTGTCACCTCCCCGGCACTGGTTGAAGGGTTCCAGAGATAGACACGCGAGTTGAAGGCCGCATTGTTGCCGTTGGTAAAATTGGCAGCCAATACCGTCGGACTCACACCCGGGGTGGAGGGGATCTCCTGCAGCGGGTAAGTTCCGAATCCAAAGTCAGAAGAAAAGACCTGGCTTGTACCTCGCACAGCGGCGGCCAGAATCGTCAACTCCAGGGTCAGGTTTCCGCCGTCATCTGTGTAGGGCAGCAAGACCCCCAGAGGCATCAGGATATCCTCGACCAACCTGATGTTTAGCCCTGATTTGGGTCCCAGGTTGCCCAGCACCAGCGGTGTTGTCGTCAGCTCCCGGGCCAGCCCCCCCGTCAGGGGAAGCGTGAACACCCGGACAGTCACTCTCCCCGTCTTCACCGAAGGATTAAAAAGATAGACACGCGAGTTGAAGACCGCATTGTTACCGTTGGCAAAATTGGCAAGCAAAACCGTTATTCCCACAGGCTCAAAGGCGATTCCCCCATTGAAATTGGGAGCGACACCGGTCGCAGCCGCCACCACCGAGGCGGCGACCCACACCGTCCCATTCAAACCGATATCGAAACGCAAGATGTTGTCGGCATTGGATTCAGCGAGGTAGAAGTTTCCCGAACCATCGAAGGCGATCCCGCCTCTTGGCGTGACTGGGCCACCGTTGGCTGCTTCCAGTTGGGCCTGTGAGAGAAAGGTGCCAACTCCTCCTGATGGATTGATCCGATGAATGACATCGGGGGATTCGTCTGCGATGAGGATGTCCCCGTTTGAGGCACGAGTCATGAACTGATCAAGGGCTTGGAGAGGGTCTCCGCTACTCAGGACGGAAGGCGTCCCCTGGGAACTGATCGCCAACACTGCGGTTGGGGTGCCGTTCGATTGAACAAAAAGGATTCCTCCCGGGCCCGCCGTGATTCCACCCTTAATGGCAACGGTTGTTAAACCCGCTACGGATTCAAAGGCGGCTGAATCCACAAAGACGCTGACCTTGCCGGTGAGCGAGTCGACACGCAGCAGGGCGTTGCTACGGTCATCAATCGCGTATAAGAAGCCATCACTGCCGAAGGTTATTCCCTCCGCGTCTGCGTCCGAGTTCCCCGTAGCTGCCGAAAGATCGGCCTGTGAGGTGAGGATACTCAAGACTCCTTCGGGAGTTTTCTTGAGAATACTGGTATCTCCTCCAAAGAAGCCACCTGGGGAACCGGTGAAAACTGTAAAATAGAGCGCTCCTGCGGCATCAAAAGCGATTCCCTTGTTCTCGTAGAGCACTTCGACTCCGCCGGTCAGTGCCAGGATTTCAGAACGGTTAATCGCGACTCCAACCGACCCATCAGGCGGTATGAACAGGACATGGCCACTCCCACTATCCAACGCAAACAGATCTTGAGTCGCAGGAAATGGAAGTAAGGGGGCCCCCGAGGCTACCGGGGGATTGCCTAAAAGGAACAGGAAAAACAACATTCCGACGAAGAGGTGGATCATCTTGATACTGTGCACTGCTTTCTCGGATCCCATGTCCTGGTTCGGTGAATTTGGCAGGCTGGATTCTATCAGGCCACCTACGAGTCCTCATCCCCTTCCTGAAAAGACGGTTCCAAAGGATCGGGAGAAGAGTGGAGATGAGTGAGTTTCCAATCGGTTTCATACAGGCAGTAAATTTCCGTCCAACGCCCATTCTGTCGGACGAACTGGCCATTTTGATGGTAGGCCATGAGATACTGCGAAGTAATCCAAGCGACGCCACCATGGACTTCAATCTGGATATTCGAAGTCAGAATGGAGAGCTCCTTCATTTGAGCAAAATATTGCTGCAAGGTATTTTCGAAAGTCTTGAAGTCAGAAAAACGAGCGGGCGGAATGATGTTGAACACGACTGCTTCGCCGCTGTACAGTTCCCTCAGGTGATCCAGATTCTTCTGCTCCCATGCCGTCACGTGCTGGCGGTGCAGATTGAGCAGATGCTCCCTTGGATTATTTCGCATGATTTTGAAACGGCTGATTTTAGCAGAAAACCGGTCTTGTTTACAGTATTATCTAGGCGGAGCCGCTTCGCCCTCTTGACCGGAGTGTTATTCCGACTAACTATTCTTTTTGACCGATGAATCTCACTCTAAAACAGAAATCCCTGCTGGTCGAGCTCAAGCGAGCCAAGATCGTTATGTTTGGCAAGGAGATTCGATCCAAATACGGTCTTAATTCTCCCATCTACCTGGATTTGAGAGAGAATTTGTACGAGCGTGCGGATCTTATTTGGCAGATTGGAGGTGAGTTCGTTGAGAAGATCCGGGCCCTCACCGACAGACCCCAATTACCCCAGACGGTCATCGGGGTTCCCGAAACCGCAACACCCTTAGCTCTGTCCACCGTACTCTACTCCTCGCGGGAAGAAACGGGGCCTCCCATGCACTATCTCCTCTTGCGAACTAAAGGAAAGGCTTATGGTTCAGTCTCACCCTCTTACCTGATCGGTAAAAAGCATCACGGCGATTGCGAATACAATCTCATCGACGATGTCGTCGCCTCAGGTCTGAGCAAGTGGAAGTCGCTTCAAAGGCTGGAGAGAGAAGGAATCACCGTTAAAAGGATTATCGCGTTTTTTGATCGCCAGCAAGGAGGAGCTGAACTCCTGGAAAAGGAAGGATACCCCGTCCATTCGGTCTTCAAACTGCTCGACGTCACCGCTTTCTACTTACAGGAAGGGCTCATCACGGAAGCGACCCATCAGCAGATTCAGGAATTTCTTCGGACTCATCGTTTCCAAAAGCCCTTGTGGGAAAAGTAGGCTCGAAGGGGAGATTAGGGACAGGCCCACGAGGGCCTGTCCCTAATCTCCCCTTCGGCCATGCTATACTGTCAGGGCTTTTGAACAAGATGAATTAATGTCTTCAACTTGGTCCAGGTCCATTACCTTCGGATTGGTTTCCATTCCCGTTCGACTGGACGCATCCCAGCAGAAGGAAAAGAAGCAAAGAAAGAAACGCGCATAAGATGCTGAACTATTTCAGCACCCGGGATGCTTCCAATATCCTGGGAATCAAGACGGGACGTCTGCGCTACTGGAAGCGAATAGGACTCGTCACACCCAGCAATTTGAGAAAAGGCAGACGCTGCTACGGGTTCCAGGACCTGATCTGTCTCAAGACCGCGCAAGGCCTCGTTGCCCAGGGCCTTCAAGCCACCCAAATGAGAAACGGTGTTGAATCCCTGAAAAGGAAGTTTCCTGGGTTCGACAACTACTTGGCCAATAAACGTGTTTATGTCTTTGGCTCCCATGCCATCATCCGTCACAAAGACCGCTTCATCGAGCCCCAGTCCGGTCAGTTGCTTTTCGAGTTCGACCTAGACGACTTCGCCGAAGAAGTGGAACATCGAATCAAACACTTCGAGTCGGAAAAAACAGCGGAAGGTTGGTTCCAAGAAGGACTGAGGTATGACTCCAGCAAAGAAACCTACCCATTCGCTCTTGAGGCCTATCAGAAGGCGGTGGAGCTCGATCCGAACTTCGGGGACGCTTACGTCAATATGGGAAATATCTACTACCTGCAGGAGCTGTTCGTTGATGCCGAGCGCTGTTACCGGCTTGCTATTGCCTGTGACCCGGATCATGCCAAGGCTTACTTTAATCTGGGCAATACCTTGGATGAACTCCATTGTACCCAAGAAGCGGGGGACTGTTTCCAGAAATCGCTGGAGAAAGACCCCAACTTTTCTGATGCCCAGTACAATCTTGCCGCCACTTGTGAGAAACTAACTTTATGGGACGCGGCCTGTACACACTGGAAGAACTATTTGAATCTGGATCCGGTAGGCAAACACGCAGATTTCGCCCGCAAGCGCATCAAATTGCTGCAATCCAATCTGGAACCCCGCTCGCAGAAGTAACCTCACTAAGTACTCACTTTCATAAATACGGCGACGTTTGTTGGGAGCGCGACGGAGCCCAGATCGAGGCGCGACGACGAGTCGATGCAGGGACATCGGCGAGGAGAAGCAACAAAAAGATGGGCCCGTCCCGCCCCAACCCTTCGGGCGGATGGGGGTTGCGGGCGATCTCTTTGTCTCTCGTCGTCGTCGATGTCCCTGCATCGCCTCCTCCTCTCTTCGCGATCTCGCCTCGCAAGCCCCATCCGCAAACGTTACCGTATTTATGCAAGGGAGTACTAAGGATCACGGTGAAATGATTAGTCGGGCAATGGAAGATTACCTCAAGGCGATCTACCAGTTCGCCAGCGACAAGGACAAGGTTTCCACCTCAAACTTGGCCCAACAGATGAACTGTTCGCCCGCCAGTGTAACGAACATGTTGCAAAAGCTTTCCGAACTGAAGCTGGTCGAGTATGAACCCTATCAGGGTGTGACTCTGACTCCAGCAGGCAGCAAAATCGCTTTGGAAATCCTTCGCCATCACCGGTTAATCGAACGCTATCTTGCAGACGTCCTGGGCTACAGCTGGGATAAGGTGCATGAAGAAGCTGAGCAACTGGAACATGTTATTTCCGAGGAGTTCGAAGAAAAGATTGATCGGGCTCTGGGCCATCCAAACTTCGATCCACACGGAGATCCCATTCCTTCCAAAGAAGGAAAAATTGCCGTGCCCCCCTCTCAATCCCTGTGGGAGATCCCTGTCGGTGAGAAGGTGCACGTATACCGGGTCAGCGATCGGGACCCGGAAGTGTTGCGCTATTTAGCTACCATTGGAATCTTGCCCGATGTGGAAGTCAAGGTCCTCAAGAAAGGCCCCTTCAATGGCCCCATCCACGTCGAGATCAATGACAGCGAACACAGCCTCAGTGAAGAACTCGCCACCCAAATCTTCGTCGTTTCAAAATGAAGGTTCCCTTGACCCAGATTCGGTTTCTTTACCGAGCACGGGCCCAGTTTGGCAAAAAAGTGGGTGTGGTGGATGGTGAGCAATCCTGGACTTATGCACAGTACTTCCAACGTTGTCACAACCTGGCCAATCTCCTTCTTTCCTGGAAGCTCGATCCTTCTTCCCGAGTCGCTTTCCTGTCTTACAACACCCATCATCTTCTTGAGGCGTACTACGGTGTTGTCCTGGCCCACTGTATCTTCCTACCCTTGAATATCCGTCTGTCTGCCCAGGACTTTCGCTTTATCCTCAATGATTGTGAGGCTCAGTGCCTCTTTTTCCATCCCGACTTTGCACCCATCGTGGAAGAGATCAGACCTCATTTGAAGACGGTGAAGCAGTTTGTCTTGCTGGAACCAGGGACTCACCCTCATTGGAGTGAAGCTGAGGTCTACGATCAACTGCTGGATCAGCAGCCGGATGAAGTGGATTTGGACTTTTCCCAAATCAACGAAGATACGGTGGCTGAGATCTTCTATACCTCAGGCACCACCGCTCAAACCAAGGGTGTGATGCTCACACATCGCAATCTTTACTTGCATGCCCTTGAAGCAGCGATCGCTGTAGGCATCAAGGAAAGGGATGTCCAGCTTCATACCATCCCCCTGTTTCACGTCAATGGTTGGGGCACACCTCAGTATGTAACCTGTGTGGGGGGACAGCACATCATGCTCAAGCAGTTCGCACCCCAACAGGTTTTCGAGCTAATCCAGCGCCATAAGGTCACACGCTTTTCGCTCGTCCCCGCCATGGCCATCGCTCTCATGAACTATCCGGACCACCAGAAATATGATGTATCTTCAGTAACCAAGATCATGGTGGGCGGAGCCGCGGTCCATCCAGATCTAGTCCGCCAGATGGAACAGACCTTTCAATGCAAGTGTCTGTCCGGCTACGGTTTGACTGAAACCTCGCCCATCCTGACACTCGCCTCACCCAAAACCTACCTCAAAGAGGATCAAGACAGACGTTGTGAGATTCAAGCCATGACCGGTTATCCCATTCCCGGCGTGGAACTGAGAATTTGGGACGAAAAGGACCAAGACCTCCCCTGGGATGGTGCCTCGGTGGGTGAGATCGTGGTACGCGGGGACATGGTCATGAAAGGATACTGGAAGAGACCCCAGGAAACCGAGGAGGCCTTTCGGGGTCAATGGTTCCACACCGGGGATATGGCAACGGTCTCGCCGGAAGGCTATGTTCTCATCCAGGATCGTAAAAAGGATATCATTATCAGCGGCGGAGAAAACATCTCCAGTCTGGAGGTAGAAAAGGCTCTATTGGCCCATCCGGCTGTCTTGGAATGTGCGGTGATCCCGGTACCCCATCCCACCTGGGGCGAAGCACCCAGAGGCCTGGTTGTGGTGAAGCCGGATCAACAGATTACAGAGGAGGAACTCCTGGAACACTGCAAACAGCATCTTGCCGGGTTTAAGGTTCCTCAAGGCATCGATTTCTTCGACTCGCTGCCCAAAGGGGGAACCGGGAAGATTCTTAAACGAGAGCTCCGCGAGCCCTACTGGAAGGGGCACACCAAGCGAGTCCATTAAGGCAGGCTTCGCCTGCTTGTGCCTTCGTGCGTTCGTCACTTCGTGACGTCGTGCTGTCGTGCGCGTTCCGCGCCCAGAAAAAAGACTTCGTTTGAAATTTGGAATTTTGAATTTTGAATTTCAGCCGGTCCACCGGCTGTCACTTTCCTCTTTCCGAGCTCTTCCCAAATCCACTGACCACATAGGTGCCGCTGCGGGAATCCTCACGAAGGACAACCAGACCGTGCTTCTCAGCGTCCTGCAGCAGTTCGCCGAAGGCCCGATAGCCATAGCGGCCTTCATTGAAAGCCGGCCGCTTGCGCTTCATCGTCTCCTTCACCATCGAGGAGTAGAGAATGTCCTTATTTTCTCGCATCAGCGCACTGACGGACTCGATCAACAACTGAAAAGCAGGACGCTTCTCCTTGGGAATTTTTTGGGTGAGTCGGGGAGGCGTCGTTGCAACCTGATCGAGTTCTTCGTAAAAAATGAACTCATCGCAATTCTCAATCAGTAAGGCTGAGGCGGAGCCCTGGGTGGCCAAGCCTATGACCGATTTGCCGTTTTCCTTCAATTTGGAAACCAGAGGAGAAAAATCACTGTCACCGGAAACGATGACAAAGGTATCGATATGATCCTTGCTGTAGCACAGATCCATGGCATCAACGCAGAGACGAATGTCGGCCGAGTTCTTCCCGGTTTGACTTCGCTTCGGTATATCCACCATTTCAAACGCCGCATCGTGTAGCTGCTGCTTATAGGGCGCGAAGCGGCCCCAGTCGGCGTAGGCTTTCTTCACCATCACTCTTCCCTTCTCCACCAGTCGTTCCAGTATCTTTTGGATGTGGAACTGCTTTTTGAGAGTCGATCTTTCAAATCCCAGAGCAAGATTCTCAAAGTCGAGGAAAACAGCCAGTGTCCTATCAGCTCCTGTTATCATGGCCAGTAGGGTAGCATATCCCTCCTCTAGAAATTCAGTTTCATTTTTATAGGTGCAGAAGCCACTCTCTCTAGAGTTGTCAGGTCCGGTGCTGTACAATAACGACAAAGAGGGAGAAGGAGAGGAAGGTGAAAGCCTTTCTCACTCCAGGCATGCCCAAAAAAGCAGCATACGTCGTCATCGTCGGATTCATCGCTCTTGCAGCTTCCTTCGCCACTTTGTGGGCTCCCCTCCTGGACGATGATCGTTCCTACGATCCCCTGGATCCCAGCTATTTCCGGTTTGCTCGCGTTCAGTTTAGCTCATACTATTATGGAGGCTGGAATCCGGGTTGGGCCCATGACTATCCACGAGCCGAGCAAAATTTGTTGAAAATCCTGTCCGAAGTGACGGGTATCGAAACAACTTCAGATTCCTATGTCATCGTTCAACTCGATGATCCCGCCATCATGGAATACCCGCTCCTTTACTTCAGCGAGCCGGGAACCTGGAACATCACTCCCGAAGAGGCTGAGAACTTCCGTGAATACCTGAAGAGAGGGGGTTTTGCCATATTCGACGACTTCGACGGTCCGCGAGACTGGGCCAACTTCCAGCGCTGCATGAAGATGGTGTTTCCAGAACGCAACCTGGTCCAACTCACGGTAGAGCACCCCATATTTCAGTGCTTTTACGCCATCGAAACCCTGGATATGACCCCGCCCTACAGAGTCCGAGGAAATCCTACCTTTTTTGGCCTGGATGATGAAAACGGCCGTCTTCAAGTCATCGCCAATTTCAACAACGACATCGGTGACTTTTGGGAGTGGTCGGACCAGGCTTGGGTTCCTGTTCAGCTCTCCAATGAGGCCTACAAATTCGGGGTCAATTACATCATCTATGCTATGACGCACTAGTGCTTTCGTGCGTTCGTGCTGTCGTCACTTCGTGACGTCGTGCTGTGGTGCTGTCGTGCGCGTTCCGCGCCCAGAAAAGATAATTCGTTTTGAACTTGGAATTTGGGATTTGGAATTCCAGCCGGTCTGCCGGCTGTGGTCTGCGGGTCAGCCCGTCCGGCCATCACTTATCTTCTTCTTGTTCCACTTCCTCGATCGGTCCGTACTTGATTGAGGTATTCACCTCAAATTTCTTAAAGTTTTCATAAGTAATGAGTTCTCGGATTCGGACTCGCCGCTGACCGAATTGAAGAATATCGTCTGCCTCCGTCCAGGTGGGAAACCAGTAGTCGCCATCAATCTGCTCACGAACCGTCTCGAACCTGGGAAACTTGTTGTCTGAGTAATCGGGAACCACCTTACCTCGGGTCATCACAATCTGGAAGTCGATGTCATCCACCCAGATGCGCCCCTTAAAGTAACGCCGGCCTTTCTTGAGATCGCGGGGCTCGACATCAAAAACATAGGTATACAGTTCATCCACCAGTTTCTCCCCGCGATATTCAATCCTGTAATTGGGAAGCTCCTCAGTGGTTAAAACAAAGGGCTGCCGATAGATGGCATCGTCCAGGTCTTCCTTGCTCACCCTAACCGATCTGAGTTGGCCTCGTTCCTCGAGGGTCCGTGCCTCGTCCTTGGCGACGAGTTCTTCGGCGTCGGCCAGTTCCTGACGCTGTTGTTCATGACGACGGCGGCGATGGGCGTCGTCTTCCAGGTGCCGGTGGTCATGATCGCGCTGCAGAGGGTTGGGCTGATACGCCACAAGACCCTGCTGAAACATTGGCGCACGACGATCCTGATCATCTTCTGCGCGTCGGCGTTGTTCAGCCCGCCGGAGCCGGTGTCGATGTTCATGATGGCGTTGCCGATGATGCTGCTCTACGGCGTCGGTCTGATCCTGACTTGGATTGGGCAGAAGCGTGAGCGGCCGGCCGACGAGGTGCTGCCGAGAGTCGAGAAGAGCGCTACGTTTTCGATTGTTGCCGTGGATCCAGAGAGCGGCGTCTGCGGTGCCGCAGTCGCCAGCAAATACCCAGCGGTTGGCAAAGTCGTGCCTTATGTGCGTGCGGGTGTCGGCGCGTTTTGCACTCAACATTGGCATGTTCCCAAGTGGGGTGACCGTGCTCTCGATCTTCTGGAAGCGGGCAAGCGACCGGAAGCCGTGTTCCTCGAGTTGCTTCAAGACGACGACCACGCCGAACAGCGCCA
>JACZQQ010000059.1 GCA_022545645.1 Acidobacteriota bacterium
ATGACACACCTCCTTATCTCACTTGAACATAACAGAAAACAGCCATTTGAGGCCGAAGACTTAATGTTAACAAAAGGTTAACCAGGCAACCTGCCGATTGAAGTGGGGCGATGCTAACGGGAAAATAATTCTTTTGAAAGGGAGAAATGTCCGGAAGAGAAATATCCATGTCGTCACTGGACATTGTTTTCTCATTTCCAAGGGTTTAGAATTTGACCAAGCACACTCCACAAACCGGGCCAGGAGCCTGTACACAAGGGGGGCACTTATGTCTACGACACAAAGAACAACGTTACCCAGGCGGCAATTTGTCAAAACATCCACCGCCTCTCTCATCGGGGCCAGCCTTCTTCCGGGGGTTTTGGCTGCTGACGGGCAGGCAGCCAGTATCCAGGAGCTGGATCTCTGGCAGCCTGATTCCAGCGATCCGTTTGATTTTCCGGCTCCCCGATATCCCCAGCACCTTCCCAGGATAACCGACGTGGAACAGCTTCTTCCTGGGGCTCGGCGCCTGGCTGCGGAACCTCCCCGCCGGGGGCTGTCGCATCTCCCGGGTTTCGGAATCAATCCGGGGCAGAAGGCCCTCATCATCGTGCCCAGCAATGTCGATCCTATGGTTGCCGAAGCCATCACCATTGCTCTAAGAGAAAGAGGAGTTCTTGTCGACCAGATCACCAATGACATCGGGCTGGCCGATGCCTCTCGGCTTCCCAGCCCTGATGGAACCTCCGCGCCCGCAGAGCTGGAAGGGGCGGGAACGGTGAGAAGTCTTCGAAATCCCCGTCCTCGACCGAGGGGCGGCCGCTGGTATGTCAGTCTGGCAAGGCTCATGAACTACAGCCTGGTGATCGAAGGGAGTGGGGGGGCACTGCTGTACACGACTGAGGGCATCACGGACTTTTACCACCAACACATTCTGTGGCCCCACCGGGATAACTTTTTCGTGCGCACGGGAACTCCTTCTCAGCTGAGGCTGGCCATTGACCATGCCGTCATGAAGCCATTGCTGGAGGGTGGGGAAGTCCGGATCACCGACCCGGAAGGCACCGATTTGAGCTTCACCATCTTCCCCGAGCTGTGGAGCCTGGTGGAGGAGCGCGAAAGACGACCCAGGGTCTTTGTGGGGCACCTGTGGGGGACTCCCCAGATGGTGATCGTACCCAAGTCCAATGCCAGGGGTGTGGTGGCGGGAACCGCCAACCACTCAGGTGTTTATCCGACCATCAAGGTTCATCTGGAGAACCAGCAAGTGGTGAAGGTCGAGGGTGGCGGAGCTTATGGAGACAACTGGAGGGAGATCATTGAGCGGGGAAAAGACATCCAATGGCCGGAATTACCATGCAAGGGTTTTAGCTGGCTGATTGAAGCCGGAATCGGTTCCGACCCCGGGAATATTCCCGGGTGTGTTGGAACAATGGGGAGGTATGCAGCTCCGGAATCATCCACTTTGGATTTGGAGTGGGCAGCCAGACGGAGAGGTTCAAGAAGTTTATTGGGGAAACGGGACTGCCGGGAGGGCACAACCACATCCATGTCCGCTTCCCCACCTACGAGATCAAGAACTCCCGGGGCCAGGTGGTGAAGGTCATCGACAAGGGTCGATTCACCGCCTTTGATGATCCTGAGGTCAGGAGGGTCGCGGAAAAGTTTGGAGATCCGGACAAACTCCTTCGACAACTCTGGGTGCCTGCCGTTCCCGGCATCAACTATCCGGGAGACTACCAACGGGATTTCGGAAATGATCCATTGCCCTGGTTGAGAAAATGGCGGGGTATTCTGGAGGGGCAGGTGGATCGTGTGATTCGCTATGGTTACCGAATGCCCAAGGAGCCCATTTTGGAGAGTTGACGCGAAGCGCGCAAATCCAAAATCCAAAATCTGAAACCTGAAATGCGCGCAGAGCGCTCAGGCACGACCGGGGTGAATCTGAAGCGGATTCGGCACCCCTCAGGTGCCTCCCACATTTTTGCGCACGAAAGGACGAAAGCACGAACGCACGAAGTGCTCAGTTTTGTGGTGGCTTGATCTCCAGGGCGTGAAAGACACCGAAGCAGTACTGCTTGCTTGAAACAATCTCCAAGTTCGCTTCCCCGACCAGCCCCAGAATATTTCTGTTCCAGTTACAGCCAAAGCGTTTGGCGTGCTTCTCGGCTCTCTTGTCCTGCCATCGTGCCAATCCCTCCTTGCTGCTTCGGCCGTGCTCGAGAAGAAGGATCCGGCCGTTGGGTTTGCACACGCGGGCCATCTCCCGAAGAGCCTGTACGGGTTGTGTCAACGTGCACAAGCTCAAGGAGTCTACGACCGTGTCAAAGGCGTCGTCTGGAAATTCAAGGCTTTCGGCATCCATTTCCTGTATGGAGACCTCGAGCCTTTGTCTGCGAGCTTTTTGTGAAGCGATCTTCAGCATGGCACGGCTCAAATCGATCAGCGTGATTTTACAATCTTCGGGGTAGTGACGGAGGTTGTTTCCCGTCCCGGCAGCCACCTCCAGAACATTTCCCGAGGCCTTTCGAAAAAGGTTCTTCCTGATCCGGTTGATTCCAAGTAATTCAGGGATCTTTTCCAGGATGTCGTACCAAAAAGCCTTTTTATTGTAGTTTTCGGTGATTTCTTCTTTGGAGAGTTTGTTCAGAGGCATAAGAAGGCCACTGGCATTTTAAGGGATCGTGCCAAGCGTACAAATACAAAGTTCGAATACAGACTACCGATACCAGTCGGCAGACACCAGCCGGCAGACCGGCTGGAAAGTCAGAATCCCAAATCCCAGATTCAAAACGAATTCAGTTTTTCTTTCCCCTGTTCTCTGGCATCAAGTGTTAACTGTAGTTGACACAATAGGTTAAGTGTTTTTCGATGTCCCGGTCTCCAATTCACCCCAAGATGTATTTAAGTCATTTATTTTCAACGATTTAATTCGAATTTCCTGTGTTCGGCAAGGTCCATGCAGGAGTTGGCATGCAAGGTGCTTTAAATGTAGCACTGAGGCGAAGAATACGTGCACCCTTTTGAAGGGGAGAAGGGGGATCAAGCATGAGTGACACTGAATTCAGGTTCCTTTCCGAAGAGGATGCTTCTGTCGCTGAACCAGGCGTAGAGCTTCTTCCTGAGGATATTTCTACGACCGAGGGCGTTCCTGCTCCCGAAGAAATTTCTGCCACTGAAACAGACTTGAGCCTTGGTTCCGATGAATCTCCTGTAGTTCAAGCAGCGCCTTCAGCAGTTGTGGGGCCGGAAAAAAGAACTTGCCCCTCCTGTAACCAGGAGAATGAGATCGTCCGGGAATTCTGCTGGGCCTGCTATGGCAAGCTTGGCGATAGCAAAGCGGGGAATGGCGCAGGGTCACAGCCTGAGCACGGTACTCCCCCGGTACAAGGCATGCCTGTGGCTCCAGGTATTTCTCCCTCAGAAAGCAGCCTCCCGGCGACGGTTCGACCTGAAGAAACCCGCCGCGGGGAAGATGTCCTGGTGGATTATGGACCCTCGGTAAAGCTGGCCTACAATCCCAGCGGACAGATGGGAAAGACTTTTACTCTCTTACTTCACGGTGCAACCGGCGTTCTGGTGGGGCTGTTCAAGGCGGCCCTCGTGCTGGCTGCCGCCGTAGTGGTCAACATCATCCATAACCTGCTGCCCGTCTTCTTTTTCGTGCTCCCTTTAGTCATCGTGGGACTGATGCTGATTGCCCCCGGTGTGGTGGGGATGGCCGTTGGAGACAATGTCAGCAAAGGGGTTCTGGGTTCCAAGTGCCGTGTGCCCGGACAGGCAGGCTTCATCGCATTCCTGAGCACTGTGGGTGGTCTGGTTTTGTTTGTGATGATTGCCCAGAGTTTCACCACACCCGGGGAGTCCTTTCTGTATGACAAGCTGCTCTGGTTTGTCCGCCTCATGGTGGGTGGAAGCGTGAGTTTCGACTGGCTGGCGGAGCCGGAGGCGATAGGGTCGGCCTACGAAGGGATCATCTTCGTCCTGCTGGGCCTTAGTGCGCTGGTGGGAGCGGGACTCGCCTACCACACGGCCAGCGAGACGGTGCGTTCGGTGCCCTTCTGTGAGCAGTGCGGAAAGCATATGGAACCGGAATCCCTGTGGTGTCTTCCTCCGGTCCAGGGTCCTCGGGCCGTCCAGGCCTTCCAAGCCCTGAACTACAAAGAGATTGCCCAGCTACCCCACTGCAGCATGTTCGAAAACTTCATCTCGGTGGAGGTGTGGTCCTGCACCTGCGACTCAAAATCGATTCTCGAGCTGGTGGGACATGGCGTCGAGCCGCCCGAAGAAGACGGTGACGAACCGACCATCCAGGCTCCCGTGCGCATTTTCTCCAGACCCCTCACCCCAGAGCAGCTCTCGCAGATCAAGGCCTAGCCGGTTGTCAGTCTTTAACGACTTCCAGTGTGAAGGTGAGTTGCTTTCCTCGAAACAGGAAGCATAGGTACTGTTCCCAGAACTTCCTCACGAATC
Source organism: Acidobacteriota bacterium (assembly GCA_022545645.1). Taxonomy (GTDB): domain Bacteria; phylum Acidobacteriota; class UBA6911; order RPQK01; family JADFOI01; genus JADFOI01. The sequence continues at coordinate 4,456 of JACZQQ010000059.1, forward strand.
TCAGCCCGGGAAAGCGATTATCCAGATTGATGAGAAACTGAAACCCCAGAAGCTTCCAGATTGAAGCCATCTCCAATTCCTTCTTGATGATCTTGAAGCGAGCCTGGGTATAGTGGTTCGTATGGTAGGAAGGTTCAAAATAGCTGAATGAGTAGGAGTTGAGGTGCCACTTATGGGTCGGATCCTGCCATGAGATGGAGTCGGTGTAATGCGGTGTAACGAGTGTCACCCGGGCATGGGGACGGCAGATTCGATAGATCTCCTCCATGACGGCTAAGACGGAGTCCATATGTTCGATGACATGGGTGGCGTACACTTCATCAAAGATACTGTCCTGAATGGGGTAAGGGATCCGGTTCAGATCATGGACCAGATCCACCTCCGGTAGCTTAACGCGATCCATGCCAATGGCGCCTGGACGCTTGTTCCGACCGCAACCCAAATCGAGAACGCGTTTTTTCATGTAAGCTGAAATTCTAACAGCTGACAATCTGAAATCCGAAATTTCTCTCTTCTGGCTTCTGTTTTCTGGCTTCTTCTTCTGCTAGCATCGAGCCGAAGGTCTCATGGCCAATCAACGGATTTTTGTTCAGGGGAAGGAAACAACTCCCTCCCTGACCCGATCCACTCCAGTCGGTCTCCCTCCTGACCTTCTTGAAGCGGCTTCCCGAAGACTGAGTCTGGCGGCCCTTCTCTATGCCATCGCCTATTCGGTTTCCTTTGGGATCGGCCGGTTTACGACATCTCCGCTGTTTGAGCAATTCGAGCCGAGTTCAGTGGGTGACGTTGCCGCTCTGGCCTCTGTCTCGCTCTCTTTTGCCGTGTTTTGGCTTGCCCGCAGCGGCCGCTTAGACCCCCAATTTCTTCTGGACATTGGCCTGATCTACTGGGTCGTCGGTGCCTTTGGCATCGATGTGGGGACTTATTGGGCACTTCCCCCCGGTTTTCCAGTGGTGGGTATTTCCTGGGTGTGCGTGTGGCTGGTCCTTTTCCCACTCATCGTTCCCAGTTCACCGGGAAAGACGCTGCTGGCCGCCCTGGTGACAGCAACTGTGGGTCCCCTGGTGTTTTTCATCTCACTGGTCTTTCGAGGAATCCCGATGCCGGATGGGGTGTACGTGCTCAACCTGTTTGTTCCTTACTACGTCTGTGCCGGATTGGCTTTCGCCGGCAGTCGCATCATCTACCAACTGGGATGTGATGTGACTCGAGCCCGGGAAATGGGGAGCTATAAGCTCATCAAATTGCTCGGGCGTGGCGGCATCGGAGAAGTCTGGCTGGCGAAACATAGACTGCTGGCCCGGCCCGCCGCCATCAAACTACTCAGCCCCCAGGTGCTGGGAGCAACGTCCGATGGGAGCTTCAACAAGCTGGCCTTGAAACGCTTCGAACGGGAGGCTCAGGCCACCGCGGCCCTCGGTTCTCCCCACACCATCAGACTGTACGATTTCGGAACCACCGATGAGGGAAGTTTTTACTATGCCATGGAGCTGCTGGATGGGTTTGACCTGGAGTCCCTGGTGACTCGGTTCGGACCGGTATCTCCCAGCAGAGCCGTTGGTTTTTTGATGCAGGCCTGCGATTCTCTTGCCGATGCCCACCACCACGGATTGATTCATCGGGATATCAAACCCAGCAACATCTATGTTTGTCGCCTGGGCATTCAATATGATTTCATCAAGGTTCTGGACTTCGGACTGGTCAAGATGGACCGCGACCCTAGCGGCCAGGCGACTCAATTGACCCGAGAGGGACTCACCACGGGAACGCCTGCTTACTTGTCTCCCGAGGTCGCTCTGGGCCAGGGAGAAGTCGATGCGCGCACGGACATCTATTCGCTGGGGTGTGTGGCCTACTGGCTGGTGACCGGACAGCTGGTCTTTAAAGGTGAGACGCCCATGCAAGTCGTTCTGGACCACATCCAGACCGCGCCTATTCCTCCCTCGAAACGCACCGAGTTGGAGATTCCTTCGGCGCTGGAACAAATTATCCTGTCCTGCCTGGAGAAGAAACCGGAGAAGCGACCTCAAACGGCCTTGGAGCTGGCGGAAAGACTGGCAGCCTGTGAGATTCGCGAACCCTGGACGCAGGAAGATGCCCGACGCTGGTGGGCACTGAACAAGCCGGAAGAAGAGCGCGCTTCGCGCACCACAGGAAGGACACCAGAGACAGGAGATCAACTACCAGCAGGTCACTGACAACCGGTCTATAATCTTCTGGATTTTGAATTTGTTTAGAATTTGGAGTTTTTAATTTGGAATTTCCTGACAGCTGCTAACTGTCAGGAGGTCTGTGGTCTGTAATTCATCATGCCCGAATTGCCCGAGGTTGAGACGGTCCGACGGGGACTGGAGCCCCATGTTGTTGGAGGCTTCATTGACGATATTGAAGTAGGTGATTCCAAGATTTTCCAGATTGAACCTCATCTCCTGCTGGAACAGATCCGGGGACAGCAGATCCTGGGGCTTACCCGGCGCGGGAAATACTTAATCTTCGAACTGGAACGCCACTACTTCATTTTTCATTTCGGCATGACCGGTCAGCTCACCTTTCGGGATCCGAATCGATCCGACTCCGAGGGGTTCAAGAGACATCCGGTAACGGGTCTCCAGCGCACTCGTCAGCATGCTCCCGATCGGCATACCCACCTGCAAATCCATCTCCGCCAGGGCGGCTCCATGCTTTTCCGCGATATCCGCAAGTTTGGCAAGGTCTTCCTCATTGAAAAGGGGGAAGTGTCGGTGTTCTTCGAGAGGCTGGGTTTGGAGCCCTGGACTCCCGACTACAACCTCAAGGCTTTTTTGCAGAAATTCGGCAATCGAAAGCTGGCCATCAAGTCGCTGTTGCTGGATCAGAGTTTTGTAGCGGGAGTTGGCAACATTTATGCCGATGAAGCTCTCTTTGCGGCCGGCATTCATCCCGCCCGTAAGGTTCGATCTTTACGCAAAACGGAAAAGGAAAGCCTGTTTGAAGCCATTCTCCAAGTCTTGAAAAGGGGGATTGAACACGGCGGTACCAGTTTTCGTGATTTTGTCAATAGCGATGGAGACAAGGGAAATAACCAGGAGGAGCTCCAGGTGTATGGGCGGAAGGGAGAATCCTGCCATCGATGCGGAACTCTGATTCAGAGAATAGTGATCAGCCAACGCAGCAGCAGCTTTTGCCCCGCCTGCCAGCCGCGGGGCGGGAGATCACGAGCCGAACAGCTCGATCCCTAAGATAGCTCCTACCGTGAAACACAAGATAACTCTCGCCTATTTTTCCCCATTCTTTTCGGATTCGGCACCTGAGGTGCCTCCCACATTCCGGAGTCTTTGCAATCCTGACGGTCCCGGCGAGAATTCGGGGCCTGTCCCCTAATTTTGTCCGAAAATCCAGTCGGGGATGGTAAGAAAGAATCCAGCCCAGTGGAACTTAAATGGGCCCGGCACTAAAATCATGGACATGAGTGGAAAGAAAATCTTCTTCCTGGTTCTCTTCATTGTCGGAATTCTTTTCCTGAGCATCATTTTAGGAACCGGTTACCTTTTGATGCGGGGTCAGGATGTCACCATCCAGGAAAACACCATCCTGGAAGTGGCTCTCTCGGGATCCGTTTTTGAACTGCCCCCGGAGAATCCTTTGACCCAGATATTTGGACCCGGCACACTGAGTTTGTGGGAGCTGGGGAAGGTCCTCCGTTATGCGGCTCAGGACGATCGTGTTTCGGGCCTGTACCTGGAAATTCATCCTCTGCTTTTGAGTTGGGCACAAATCGAGGAATTGCGAGACTCCCTGCACAGCTTCCGCACTTCGGGCAAACCGATTCATGCCTTTTTGGCCCTGGACATGGTCAGGGATCCTGAATTGTATCTGGCTTGCGCCGCTGACTCCATCACTTTGAACCCGGGCGCGACGCTGCTCGTCAATGGCCTGCTGGCGGAGATCACTTTTTATAAGGGAACCATGGAAAAGCTCGGGATCAAGCCAGAGTTCATACAATTCAAGGAATACAAGAGCGCCGAGACCTTCACCCGGGAAACCATGACGCCGGAGATTCGAGAGATGTACGAGTCGATTCTCGGCGATATCGAGGAGCGTTTCATTTCCGTGGTGGCTCAAGAGAGAAACCTGGATGAAGAGAGGATGCGAGGCATCCTGGAGGCCGGGCTCACCTCGGCCGATCAGGCGCTCGAAGAGAATCTGGTGGATGTGCTCGGTTACAAAAGTCAGGTCCAGCAACAGCTGGCCAACAGCGGCGACGATTCACAGGAGTATGAAGGTCTGGCGGCCCGCTACTATCTCGATGCGGTAGAGGACGATTTCGAACCCGATCGGAGCACAAGGTGGCGCTGGTGGGAGGACTGGGAACCATCACTGCGGGAAACAGTGATCCCTTCTCTCAAATTATGGGAGGCCTGACCATGTCCGCTCGCCTGCGCAGAATCCGTGAGGATGACGACATCAAAGGAATCATCCTGCGGGTCAATAGTCCCGGGGGTTCGGTGGTGGGTTCGGACATGGTTTGGAAGGAGGTCAAGCTCCTGGAGGAAGCGGGTAAGCCCGTGGTGGTGACCATGTCGGGGGTTGCCGGCTCGGGAGGCTATTACATCTCCATGGCAGCACGCCACATCATCAGCCAGCCTTCGACCATTACCGGCTCCATTGGCGTGATCTTTGGAAAATTCGACCTGGAAGGTCTTTACGAATGGCTGGGAATCACCATCGACCAGGTGAAAACCTCACCGAACGCCGACATCTTCTCGTCCTCGACCTCATTGACCGACGATCAAAGGGAGAGGGTGGAATCTTGGATGGCAACCATCTATGAGACCTTTGTTCAAAAAGCGGCCGACGGCCGCAGCCAAACCTACCAGGAACTGGAACCGAGGGCACGAGGTCGAATCTACACGGGTGTTCAGGCACGGGAGATCGGGCTGGTCGACGAACTGGGAGGGCTTCCGGAGGCAAGGGATCAAATGAAGCAGGCCCTTGGGCTCGAAGAGGACGAGGACATTGAACTGGTGCTTTACCCTCGACCCAAGAGCCTGTGGGAAGCGCTGGCCGGCGGAGATTTCTTTGGGATCCGGCAGCGTGATTCCTTGAGCCAGTGGCTTCAGGAGCAGGTTCCTTTTCTATCCGAACCGGCTCCCTGGTTGCTGATGCCAGAGGTGAGGATTTACTGAGCGTCATGACAAGGAGACAAACAGCACCAGGAGGTGCCATTGGAATCGCCGGGGCCGGACGTATGGCCCAGGCGCTCGGTCGACTCCTGTTCCAACACGGCCAGCCGATCGTGGTCATGGCCAGCCGGTCGCGATCCAAGGCCCGGCGGGCTGCCCGTTTCGTAGGTCCTTCGGTTCGAGCGGTAGATTTGTCGCAGCTGCCCGCACAAGCCGATCGTTTGATCGTGGCGGTCGCGGACGATGCGTTGTTCGAGGTAGCAGGTACTCTGGCGGAGGCGGGAATGGATGCGGGAATGATCATCCACACCAGCGGAGTCTGGGGCCCGGAGGTTTTCTCCCGCCTGATGGAGCAGGGAGTCTCTTGTGCGTCGATGCATCCCCTTCAGACCGTCGCCAATCCGAAGCAGGGGGTTGAAAAGCTGCCGGGCTCGACTTTCGCTGTTGCGGGCAAGGGAAAAGCAGCGCTCTGGGCCAAAGAATTGGTAAAACTGCTCGACGGCCAGGTTCTGACCATCAAACCCCTGGCTAAACCCCTTTACCATGCGGCGGCCGTCGTTGCCAGCAACTATATCGTCACTTTGATCGACGCAGCTTTGCTGATGATGGCCAAGGCGGGCGTATCGGAAGGCCAGGGACGAAAGGCTCTTGAGCCGCTTGTGCTTTCCTCCGTTCAAAACGCCCTGAAGCGGGGCACGGTTGAGGCCCTTACGGGACCGATCGAACGGGGTGATGGACAAACCGTAGCTGCCCATCTGACCGCCTTAAAGGCTCTCCCGAAATCCGTGCAGGGCCTCTATCGGGCGCTGGGTCAGCACACCGTCCAGTTGTCTCGCAAAAGGGGCCTGTCGAAAGCCCAGGCCACCCAACTGGAAGAGCTCTTGGAGGGGAAAGCGGGCTAATATGGACGAGCCAAAAACGCGGGTTCGTGTCCCCGCCCTCAAGGAGAAAAAGCTGCGCGGTGAGAAAATCACGGTGCTGACCGCCTATGATTGCACCATGGCGGGTCTGATGGACCGCGCAGGCATCGATGTGCTGCTGGTGGGCGACTCCCTGGGCATGGTGGTGCTGGGGCATGAAGATACGCTTTCCGTGACCCTGGACACGATGGTCGAGCACACCAGTGCCGTGGCACGGGGTGCCAGGCATGCCCTGGTGGTTAGCGACATGCCTTTTCTCAGTTACCAGGTGGACGTGGGCGAAGCCGTTCGCAACGCCGGTCGACTCATTCAGGGCGGGGCAGCAGCGGTCAAGATTGAAGGGGGAAGCAGCGTCATCGATGTGGCCCGCAGGCTCGTTGCCATCGGCATTCCCGTGATGGGCCATTTGGGTCTTACCCCTCAGTCCGTTCATCAGTTGGGGGGCTTCCGTCCCCAGGCCCAGACCTCGGAGAGTGCCGATCAGTTGCTCAGGGAGGCCAAGTCGCTGGAGGAAGCCGGAGTTTTCTCGATCGTCCTGGAATCCATTCCCTCTGAACTGGCCAAACGGGTGACCGCAGAACTGGCTGTTCCCACCATTGGCATTGGAGCCGGACCCCACTGCGACGGTCAGGTCCTGGTGAGTTATGACACCTTCGGCCTGTTCCAGGGGAGCGTTCCGCCCTTCGTCAAACAGTATGCACAACTGGGAGATCAAATCCTGGAAGCCACCCGGGCCTACATCGAAGATGTAAGAACCGGCCGTTTCCCAACGGTGGAGGAAGATCAGGAATCGGACAGAAAGAAATCCCGGTGAGCACCGAGCTGGTTCAGACCATCGCAGAAGTTCGACACCGATTGGAACCCTTTCGCAGTTCCCACCAGGTCATCGGTCTGGTCCCCACCATGGGGGCTCTCCACGCCGGTCACGAGAGCCTCATCCAACAGGCTCGTAAGGAGACGGACTGCCTGGTTGTGAGCATCTTCGTCAACCCCCTGCAGTTCGGACCCAAGGAAGACTACACCCGCTATCCCCGCACGCCGGAAGCCGATCTCGATTTCTGCCGCATATTGGACGTGGATTTCATCTTTGCGCCCGAGGTTAAGGAAATGTACCCCACTCCTTCCCTGACCTCGGTGGATGTCGCTCGAATTACCGACCCTCTCTGTGGCCCTTTTCGGCCCGGACACTTTAGTGGAGTGGCCACGGTGGTCGCCAAGCTGTTCCATATTATTCAACCCCAGCGAGCCTACTTTGGTGAAAAGGATGCCCAGCAATTGAGCGTCATTAAACGGATGGTGTCTGACCTCAATCTGGCCGTGACCGTGGTGGCGGTGCCTACCGTCCGTGAGTCGGACGGCCTGGCGGTCAGCTCCCGAAATCAGTACCTCAGCCCCGAAGAGCGTCGTTCCGCTCCTATTTTGTACCGAGCGCTGCAGGCGGCCCAACAGGCGATCGCAGAAGGGGTCCTGGATTGCGGGGAGGCTCGAAAGCGTGGGTTAGCCGTGTTGGAGCAAGATCAAAGCGTCAAAGTCGAGTATCTGGAGATCGTAGATCCTGAAGAAATGCAGCCCCTGGAGCGAATCACCGGTCCGGTTAGGGTGGCAGGTGCCATCCGTATCGGTACCATTCGCCTCATCGACAATCTGCTCACTGCCCCATGACCTGCACCGCTACCTCACGGGTGCGCGGGCCATTATCAAAGTCGAGCACGACGATCTGTTGCCAGGTGCCCAAACGCATCTTGCCGCTGACCACCGGAACCACCAGAGAAGGCTTTAAGAGTGAAGCGCGAACGTGTGAGAAGCCGTTTCCATCATGCCAGGTCTGTTCATGGTGGTAGTCGCGGGTGGGGGGAGCAAGTTTGTTGAAAAGGTCCTCCAGGTCCTTGACCAGGCCGGGCTCGTACTCCACCACGGTGATTCCCGCGGTAGAACCGACCACGAATACCGTCACATTCCCACTTTCAATCTCACTTTCGTTCACTTGGCTCTGCACCTCATCGGTGATGTTCACCACATGGCAGAATCCCTCTGTATTGAGGCGTAAGGTCGAATTCTTAATAA
>JACZQQ010000272.1 GCA_022545645.1 Acidobacteriota bacterium
GAACTGATTCGCCACGACACGCGACTCTCTACCTGGAACTACCACATCGATCTGGGCATGTATCCGCTGGGCTCCTGCACCATGAAGTACAATCCCAAGCTCAACGAACGAGTCTCCCGTATTCCCAGTATCGCCTTGACCCATCCCCTTCAAGAAGAACAGCACAGCCAGGGGTGCCTGGAAATTCTCTTCAGGCTTCAGGAGTGCCTCAAGGAGTTGACCGCCATGGATGCGGTGAGTCTGCAGCCGGCCGGAGGAGCCCAGGCGGAATTGACCGGTAACTTAATGATCCGCGCCCATCTTACCCAGAAAGGGAGCCCTCGAAAATTCGTCCTGATTCCCGATTCGGCCCACGGAACCAATCCGGCCAGCGCCGCTTTGGCTGGATATGAGGTCATCTCCATCCCTTCCGATGAGAAAGGCAGAATTGACGTCAAGGTACTGGCCGAGAAGATGAGCGAGGACGTGGCCTGTCTGATGCTGACCAACCCGAATACCATGGGGATCTTTGAAACCCATATCGAGGAGATCGCCCAGATTGTCCACCAGAAGGGTGGCCTCATCTATATGGACGGCGCCAATTTCAATGCCCTAATGGGTTATGCTCGCCCCGGCGAGATGGGAATCGATGTGCTTCACTTGAATCTGCACAAGACGTTTTCCACCCCTCACGGCGGGGGAGGTCCCGGCAGCGGTCCCGTGGTGTGCAAAGAACATCTCGCCCCCTATCTACCCGTGCCCCGGGTAGAGCAGGAGGGCGAGCTGTATCGGCTCAATTCGGACAAACCCGAAAGCGTTGGTCGTGTCCACAGTTTTCATGGCAATTTCGGGATGGCGGTCCGGGCCCTTTGCTACATTTTGAGCTGTGGCCGAGAAGGCCTTAAGGAACTGAGCGAAATGGCCGTCCTGAGCGCCAATTATATCCGGCGGCGACTGGAGGGGCACTACGAGCTTCCCTATGACACGGACATCCTGCACGAGGTTGTTTTCTCGGACAAGAAGCAACACAAAAAGGGGGTGACGACACTGGATATCGCCAAGAGACTCATCGACTACGGCTTTCATCCCCCCACCACTTATTTCCCTTTGATCGTCGAGGGCGCGCTCATGATCGAGCCCACCGAGAGCCACAGCAAAGAGGAATTGGATGCCTTCATCGATGCCATGATTGCCATCAGCCGTGAGGCCGAGGAAGACCCGGAAAAGCTCCTCAGTGCCCCGGCCACGGCCAAGCTGACCCGCCTGGACGAAGTTCGTGCCGCACGCTCCGCCATCCTCAGATGGGAACCGTAATCTCTTCGCCCCTTGAGCAGCTCTTTCCATTACTTCAGAAATAGGATCGGTACTATAATGGGGCTATGCCTCGCCTGGCCTGGCTTTTTCTGTGTTGTCCGCTACTTCTGGCTCAAGAGCCACCCTCATTTCAGATCAAGGCCAACTACGTCAAAGTTCCGGTTAGCGTTTTTGACACCAACGGTCAGATTCTCTCCAATCTGACCCGGGAGCACTTCATACTTCTGGATGAGAATGAGCCTCGCCCCATCGAAAACTTCCTCCTCGATGAAACCGCCATTCATGTCATTCTCCTGCTCGATGTCAGCAGCAGTCTGCGAGAGGAACTGGAAGAAATCCAGGAGGCAGCCCTGCAGTTTGCCCAAGCCTTCAGCCGGGAGGACCGAATCGCCATCGTTTCTTTCTCGGACCAGCTGGAACTCCTGCAGGATTGGACCAATAACATCAAGGAACTGCGCAAATCACTCAAACACCTGGAGCGCGGATATCGAACCGCGCTTTACGATGCTCTGATCTCCACGGCCCGTGAACGATTGACGCAGGTGCCGGGAAAGAAGGTCATCATCCTTCTCACCGACGGTCTGGATAACGAAAGCCGTTCCAATCTTGATGATGTCCTGAGCCTTTTGATCGAATCCGACATTTCGCTTTACATCGTCAGCCGCACACGACTGGTCCAACCCAAGATCGAACAAAGCGAACGGGTGGATTTCCTCAATCAAGTGATGAAGAACGTGCTCCACGAAGACAAGGACTTCATTGATCTGTACTTTCGAGAAAAAGAAATCTCTCTATCTCATTTGGCTGAGGCTACGGGCGGTCGAGTTTTCTTTCCGGAAAAGCTGGAGGATCTTAAGAGCAGCTACATGAGGGTGGCAGAAGAACTCAAGAGCCAGTATGTTTTAACCTTTCGCCCCCCGGCCACCTCTGAGAAAACATTTCGCACCATAGAAGTCCTCTGCACCCAGGACATCGGCAGGATCTACCATCGCAAGCAATATCATTGGCTGGGTTCAGAACCGTCGGATCACTGACGGCTACCCGCTCCGATCCACCCAACCCTCCTTGTCTCCCAGGATGAGTCATCACGCTTTGAACGCAACTTGAAGAAGATCAATAAAGGGACCCATAAGGTTCATTTGTGAGGATGGCCAGAGGATCGAGTTCCCTCGCTTGTTCTGGGATCTTCCTTCTTGGTAACTTAGAACTATGGGCACGAAAGAACAGAACATTAAAAAACTACTTCTTGAAGCACTTGAGAAGACAGGGGATAAGCCTGAAGATGTTCGGTGTATGTTTTCCCGAAGATGGCCTGATCGCCAGAGCGGTCCGCTGCCCACCATGCCCCAATGCTCGGCTGCGGATTTGCCTGAAGGTGAACTCAGTGTCCTCTTCGCCTACAGCAAGAAATATGTCTACACGCTGGACAAGGCAGGCGCTGAAGGAGTCATAATCAAGGCTTATACCGATGCTGATCAGGCTAAAACAGCTTAGTCCGGATGATGCATAGGTCCTCGTCACGAAGGGCGCCGGAATTCGGGGACTGTCCCCGAATCTTGTGAATGATCTCAACTCGGACCCGTCATCGATCAAAGTTCACCACTCATCATTTTCCCTACTTCCCTCCCTTCGTGAAACAAACTCACCCGGCTCGCGTCCTAGATTGTGAAGCGGTTCCAATACGCCTCCCCAATCTCTCCCTCAGTGTGATTGAAGGAGGCGGGAGCCGCTTTTTCCCTTTTTTTACAATTGATAGTTGCAAGTGCAATGCGGGTACTATATCCTGGGCCCTGGCCGGTCCCTCCCTAAACATGGAGGCTGCCCCGTGGTATTTCCTCTGACCACTTCCAAAGTGTGTATGAGGCGGGGGCCGTGAGAGGATTAGATGCCCTTTTCGGACACCGCCACCGGGACCGGCTCACCCCCTTACAAGGTCACTTCCTCTCCCCGAAAAACAGCCCATAAGAGCCGATCTGCTCAAAGCCAAAGCTCTTATAGAGTTTCCGCGCACCTTTATTGTTCTCTCCTGTAAAGAGAATCAATAAATCGACTGGTTGTAGCTTCACGCTGTCCACGATCAGGGTTTTCATCACCGCACGAGAGGAACCGAGCCTGCGATAAAGAGGTTGAGTGAAGACGCCCCCTACCCCGGCCGTAGCACCAAAGCGGGCATTGTAGTCGGCGATGGAGAGAAGCTGATCGACACTAAAAAGGCCCCACACGTAACCCTTTGCCGCCTGAGCATCAAAGAGCCTCTGG
>JACZQQ010000060.1 GCA_022545645.1 Acidobacteriota bacterium
CAATCGGCCAACTTCGGCGACTACCAGCTCCTGCGCATGAGTGAGGCTCCCGATGTTGAGGTTCACATCGTGGAAAGTGACGGGCCCATTTGGGGAATGGGTGAAACGGGATTGCCTCCCGCTGCTCCCGTGGTCGCCAATGCACTGTTCGCTGCCACGGGTACTCGAATCCGCCGCCGCCCTATGACGCCAGCAACATTCCTAGAAGCTAGGGGCAGGGGCTAGCGGCCACCTCGGCTAAAACGGAGTGCCCTCTTCTTCGACCTGTCTGCGAATACTCTGAAGTGTGGGTTTCACCTCGAGAAAGGCGTCGAAAATCCTGGGGTCGAAGTGCTTGCCTCTCCCGTCGTCCATAATAGCGGTGACCTCATCCGCAGGGTGAGCAGGGCGGTAAACGCGGGGGTGTGAGAGTGCGTCGTAGACATCCAGGATAGCGACAATCCGTGCGCTTTCGGGGATCTCTTCTCCGGCCAGTCCCTGGGAATATCCTGAACCATCCCATCTTTCATGGTGGCACAGGGCAATATCTCTCGCCATTTGGAGCATGGGAATGTCGGACCCTTCCAGAATTCTGGCACCCATCTCCGTGTGCCGCTTGAGCACCGAAAATTCCTCCGACGTCAGCCTCTCCGCCCTCAGCAAGATTCCATCGGCGATGCCAATTTTTCCGATGTCGTGCATGGTTGCAGCAAGCCGGATGTTTTCCACGGACTGCTGGTCCCATCCCAGGGCTTCCGCCAATGCACCCGAGTACAATCCGATACGCCGGATGTGATCACCCGTAGCCTCATCGCGGCACTCCGCAGCCCAGACCAGTCTCAAGATCGTATTCTCTTCTCTCCGACCAATCTGGACACTCGGATGTCCATTGGTCTGGATTTGTTGGCTCGCTAAAAGCAAACGGTTTCGCTCTGTGGCATGCGCAACATGGAGGGTAACCTCATCCTGATCCAGTGGTTTGGCAACAGAACCATAGGCACCCACTTTCAAGAACTCAATCACCCTCTTACGGTCCTCGGCTCCGGCAACCATGATGACCGCCACCTCAGAATGACCTTCTTTAATCTTTGCGACCCATTCAAGCCCTGACTTTTCAGGTATCGCGATGTCGGCCAAAAGAACTGAGAAGCCCCCCTGCTCCAGCCGTTCACTGGCCTCATCGACGTCGCCAGCGAGGACACACTCGTATCCTTCCGCCTCCAGCCAGCCAGAGAGAACTTTACTTGTCTGAGGCTCGCTGTCGACAATGAGGATTCGTGCTTCTTGGCTTTGAGTCATCAACCTATCTCCTTTTCACTAGCTCTCTATCCTCACCGTTCTTCTCTTCTAGGTCGCTTCGAAGGACCCTTCTGCCTATTTGCTTTGGCAGCATAGAGCTGGGCGTCTGCTGCTTCGATCAGTCCGTGAGGGGTATGATCAGGGGTCATCTGAGCCAATCCAACCGAGATGGTCACAGAGGGAAGATCACGCCAGTCTGATCCCCCCGTAGCCTCACTGACTGCCGTATGTAAGCGCTCACCGATCTCACTCGCCCGAACCTCGTCGGCGTCGGGCAACAATGCCACGAACTCGTCGCCGCCGTAGCGGGCAATCATATCGCCGGGGCGCACGTTGGCCATGAGAGTGCGGGCCACGGTATAAAGGACTCGGTCCCCAGCCAAGTGTCCATAGGTATCGTTATAGGGTTTGAAATTATTGATATCAATCAGCAATATGGAGAGGTCATGACCATCCGACTTACATCGCTCCATCTGCCGTGGCAGCATGGTATCGAGCCAGCGACGGTTATACAGGGTGGTCAGAGCATCCATGATGGCGTCGCGTTTGTAGTTCAAATTGGTGGTGTTGCCCTTACGCAAACGCTGAGCCAGGATGGATAGGAAATTATAGGCTACGGCGTGTGAAGTCTTAACCAGTGACCATATGTTTTGCTCGCTGAGGGCAAGCAAACGACAATCCTGGTCAGCGACCACATGAGCTGAAGTAGGCTGGCCATCAATGACAGAGAGCTCACCTACGATTTCTCCTGGCTCCAGGAGCACAACGGGGTCCATCTTGAATTCGAGGTGGACACGCAAACGACCGGAAAGAAGCAGATAGAGATACTCGTTCACTTCCCCGGCGCGAATCAGCACCTCACCCTCTTTCAGTTCCCTGACCGGAGAGTTGTTCAGAATGTCCTGAATGGAGTCAAAATCAACACCCTTTAAGAGGGGCACAAGTTCCAATTCGCGCTGGTCCACAGGACACTCTTTACTTCTCATCGGATTTCCTATTTATAAGGTAGCAAATTAATGGGTCCGCAAGTGAGCGGGCAAGCACGAACCTCCGATGTGTCCAAGGAGGCTGAGGAACGGGCTAGACAGGGGTCCCGGTTATCCGGTGATGTTCTCGCGTCCTTGGGTAGGAAAACCCCGTTTTAAAAGGACCGCCACACCATGATGAACCCTACGAAAACAAACATCGTGACCAGGGCTCTTTTCAGGAACACCTCGGAGAATTTACTGGCCAATCGAGGAGCGATCTGGCCTCCTACCAGGACTGCCAGGACCATCACCAGGACCAGATTCCAGGGTAGTCCAAGGTCATTCTGGAAGAGAAAATAGGAATGGGTCAGCGCCGCAGCCAGAACGGTCAGGGCGACCACAAAGACACTCGTTGCAGTGCCAAGATGTAAAGGGAAGCGGTGTTTGACGGCAAGAAGCGTGGTCATGATCTCACCCAGACCCACCCCGGTAAGACCGACGAAAGCTCCACCTAGTGCTGAGACGGATGCCTCCGTAGCCCCGAACTTGAAACTATAATCGTACTGTGTACCCGCTCGATCGACCAGCCTTTTTGTCCCGCGGCCCCGATCTCCAGGGACCGTATCCCTCTCCAGTCAGCAGGGACAGTGGGGAGGGTGTTTCACTCGATGAAACTTCAAGAACACAAAGGCAAGACTGAACAGAATGATGCCGAAAGAAAAAAGCAGCCATCGGTCTGAAATTGCCGAGCCAATCCAGCCCAGCAGAACTGCTGTGGGCAGGGTGATTATGAGCACTGGTCCGGCGACCTCAAAAGCAATGCGACGTTGTCTCCAGTATGCTGTTGCGGCACTGGAATACCCAACGAACTCCACAATCAAACCCAAAGCGATGGCCTGATTAACGTCCAGCCGAGGAAAGGCCGGATCCAATGCGGGGAAGAGAAACAATAAGCTTGGGGTAAACAACACGGCACCCTCCAGGGCCAGGATTCACGCCGTGAGTCATATCAGGAAAGCCACTGGGAAAAAGTATAAAAACTCAAGCCAATATTCCATGATACCTCCTGCCTCTCCTCTGGTGGCTCCCATTCGCAAGCGTCATTTAGCCTGGACATCCAGAGTCAAACCCCGATCCCGGGCCTCCCTTTTCGCCTGGTACATGAGCCGGTCGGCCTGGCGGATCAGTTCCTCTGGACTACTCCCATCGAAAGGATAGGTAGCGAGACCGAAGCTGGCCGTGATGATCGCTCGAATCCCTCTGCGGACCGGAATGCGGTGACGCTTCAGGGCCCCACTCAGTCTTTGTACAACGACAAGAGCTTGCTGCGAGTCGGTCTCCGGTAAGGTCACGACGAACTCGTCTCCGCCAAAGCGAAAGATTTTATCGCTCTTTCGAAGCCTTCCCCGAAGCAAGGTAGCCACCGATCGAAGGACCTTGCTCCCATAGATGTGCCCGTAGCGATCGTTGATTTCCTTGAGGTGGTCCAGATCAAGGAACAGGATGGAGAAGGGATGGTCATAGCGGCTCGAGCGCTCGATCTCCTCGTCCAGACACATTTCCATATAGCGCCTGTTGTAAGCTTGGGTCTGGTCATCGAAGATGACCTTTTCCTTGAGCGCTTCGTTTTCGGCAAGGAGCCGGGCTCGCTCGATGCCGTTTCTCAGTACAAGGTCCAGCGTGCCGTCCGAGAGGGGTTGCACAAGGTAAAAATAGGCTCCCCGTTGGATGGCCTTCTGGCGGGCTGTCTGGCCGGCGTTCTTGGCCACCATAATCACAGAGATCCAAGGCTGGGCCTGCAAAATCCGTTTCAGGAGACGGAACCCCTGGGACCTGGATTTCCTGAGGTCCAGCACCACCACCTCATAGGCTTTTCCCTGCAATGCCTTCAGATTCAAGTCACTGCTTGGGGTCGTTTCCACCCGATGTGCCGGGTCTCCCAACAGATGGACGATCTTTTGGTGAAGGGACGGTTCACCATCCACGATCAGAATCCCTCCCTGAACCTCTTTGAGGAGAGAAACTGTCTTTCGCTTCATAGACTCTTTCCTGAACTCACCCGAAAAAGCACCTTGACACCCACGGGCAAGACCACTCAGCCGGTGGGCGGGAAGAGGAGGAACTTGGCAGGCTTCAGCCTCAAGGTCCAGAGAACCGCCGTCATCAACTATTTAAACACAAACTCATCGCTCAAACCAAGTTTGTCCATTGGACTCCTAGGCCGAATCATGCTCGATCCAGCCCAAAGTCCGTTGCACCGCTTTCTTCCAGCCATGGTAACCCTCCTGGCGCTTTTCCTCACTCCAACGGGGCTCCCACTGTTTCTCCGCTCTCCAGTTTTTCTTCAGCTCCTGCAAGCTCTTCCAAAAGCCCACAGCCAGACCCGCTGCGTAGGCGGCACCCAGTGCCGTGGTTTCAGTCACAACGGGGCGGACTACCGGAATACCAAGAATGTCGGCCTGGAGTTGCATGAGGGTATCGTTTACCGTCGCTCCTCCGTCGACTTTCAGTATGGCGAGTCTGTCGCCTGAGTCGTTGACCATGGCATCCAGTACATCCCGAGTTTGATAACAGATTGCTTCAAGAGTTGCTCGGGCCAGGTGAGCTCGACTGTGGTAGTGGGAGAGCCCCAAAATAGCTCCCCGTGCATCGGAACGCCAGTAGGGAGCAAACAAACCCGAGAATGCCGGCACGAAATAAATTCCAGCACTGTCTTCAACGGTCTTTGCCAGAGATTCCACATCACTTGCCTGATTGAGAATACCCAGCTGATCTCGAAGCCACTGAACCGCCGAACCGGTGACCGCGATGGAACCCTCGAGGGCAAAAACGGCAGGTTGGGACCCTATCTTGTAGCAAACGGTGGTGATCAGACCCGATGGGGACAAGACCCTGTGATCACCGGTATTCAAGAGCATGAAATTACCTGTGCCATAGGTATTTTTTGCTTCCCCGGGTGAGATACAGACTTGGCCTACAGTTGCGGCCTGCTGGTCTCCCAGGTCTGCGGATATGGGAACCTCACCCTTGAAGGGACCGTCCTTGCGACTCATCCCGTAAAGGCCGGAGTCGGAGGAGGGTCGAATCTGCGGTAACATCTGTCGGGGGACAGTGAAGAAGTCGAGTAACTCGTCATCCCAATCCAAAGTCTGAAGATTCATCAGCATGGTCCGGCTGGCATTGGTGACATCGGTAAGATGGGCGCCTCCGTCAGAACCTCCGGTCAGATTCCAGATGATCCAACTGTCGATATTTCCGAAAATGGCTTCTCCTCTCCCAGCGGCCTCACGCACACCCTTCACGTTCTCCAGAATCCATTGAATTTTGGCCCCCGAAAAGTAGGTCGCCGGGGGCAGTCCTGATTTTTCCTGGACGACCTTTCCCTTGCTACTCCGTTGAAGCGCAGCAATGATGGAGTCGGTTCGAGTATCCTGCCAAACGATTGCGTTGTACCAGGGTGTGCCGGTCTTGGGATTCCAAACGACGGTGGTTTCCCGTTGGTTGGTGATTCCGATGGCCGAGAGCTCAGAGGCCGGGATGCGAGCCTGCTGCATTGCCACTTCGATGACCTGCGCGGTTCGCTGGGCGATTTCCAGAGGGTCATGCTCGACCCAGCCCGGGCGGGGAAGAATCTGCTGGTGCTCCAGTTGATGTCTGGCCATCTCCTGACCTTGACCGTCAAAGATCATAAAACGAGTGCTGGTTGTCCCTTGATCTACCGAGCCGACGTATTGACCCACCGCGAATCACTTCCTTTCAGGTATCAAAAACCAACGATCACAAAGAGCCATGCCCCCAAAACGCCCCCCAGAATCGGGGCGAACACGGGAATCCAACTGTACCCCCAGTCCGCTTTTCCCTTCCCTTGAATGGGAAGGAGAGCGTAGGCAATGCGCGGTCCCAGGTCGCGGGCGGGGTTGATAGCATAACCCGTCGGTCCTCCCAGAGAGAGCCCGATAGACCAGACCAGGAAACCCACCAGCAAAGGCTGCAGGCCCATTCTGAAGACAACCGAGAGATCCACCTCACCCGGGTTTGCAAAGCCTGCAGAATTGGCGGAGATAGCAAGGATGCCGAACAACAACATAGCGGTTGCAATCACTTCGGTCACGAAATTGGCCACACGGTTGGAAATAGCGGGTGCGGTGCAGAAGGCGGCCAGCTTAGCTCCGGAATCCTCAGTTTCAGCCCAGTGAGGAAAATAGACCAGGTAAACAATCACAGCTCCCAACACAGCCCCCAGCATCTGGGCTAACAGGTATCCCGGCACCTGAGACCAGGGAAAGGCCCCGATGGAGGCCAGACCGAAGGTGACCGCCGGATTGATGTGAGCGCCGCTGATGCGGCCTACAGAATAAACGGCCACGGTAACGGCCAAGCCCCAACCCGTGGTAATGACCATCCAACCCGAATTCTGGCCTTTGGTTCGATTCAACAGAACGTTGGCCACCACCCCGTTACCCAGGATGACCAGAATCATCGTCCCAATGGCTTCAGCGAGATAGACGGTCATTTCTCCTCTCAAGCGAACTCACCTGCTGATTTTGGAGCCCAGGCCGAGTCATGAGTGCCTTGCTTCATACCATTGCAAGGCGCTATTTTGCTAGGGATCAGGAAATTGATCTGGGTTGTTGGTAAACAGGGCGTCTACATCGAGAGTGTAGAGGTAGTAAGCCATCTCCGCTCGGACGTTCCAGAAACCCTTACCCACCTCGGAGGATCGAAACGTATAGGGGGTGATACTCAGTCCCGCGTTGCGAGCCCAATCCACAAGGGTAGGGTTGCCCCGGAGGATGCTCTTGTCCAGCCCGATACCTACGGCAAACTCCTTGACCTTCTGAAGTCCAGCGGGGGAGATCCACTGCCTGTTGCGTTCTCCCAGCAGCATCACCAGCGGCAGGGCAACATTCATTTCCCCCGCCATTTTCTGCAAACTGTCAGCACTGAAGGATTGAATCACGACGGGAGTGTCCGGATCTGCACCGGGCTGATCCAGGCCATGCCTCTGTAGTTCATCCATTACCAGCCGTTCCATGTCAAAGCCATGCAGACCGTAGACCTCAGGGGTCTTGATTTCGGGAAACAGACCCGCCTTACCCCGAATCTCCTGGATGGCCTCCTGCCAGGTAGGAATCCGTACACCCGAAAATCTTTTGTGGAACCAGGAGCCGGCATCCAGTCGTTTGAGTTCCTCCAGGGTGAAGTCGTAAACGAACCAATGCTTCTCACTCACTCCGGAGTGATTTACTTCGCGATAACGATCGGGGAAAATTTCTTCGATATTAGTGGTGCGCTCCAGGGTCAAATCATGGAGACAAACCAAAACACCATTCTTGGTGATCTGTAAATCCTGCTCGATGTAGTCAGCGCCCTGCTCAATCGCCAACCGGTAGGCCTCCAGCGTGTGCTCGGGAGCATCCTCGGAAGCCCCCCGGTGGGCGACCAGGGTTTTCTTGGTGTACTGGGCAAAAGTCTCAGTCGGCAGGCAATCGAACACAAGCAGAGCAATCCAACTGCTTGTGATCGCGGCCGCTAACAAGATCACCCTTCTCAGGCTAAATTCCGCCATAGCTTAACCCGGATGGATTCAAACTGCCGGCTATGCTGAAAAGATACTCAGGAGTTAAATCGCTCTTCGGCGGCCTCCCAGTTGACGACATTCCACCAAGCATTGATGTAGTCGGCTCGACGGTTCTGGTAGTTGAGATAGTAAGCATGTTCCCAGACATCCAGACCAATGATGGGGATCTTTCCTTCCATCAGAGGGCTATCCTGATTGGCTGTGGACACGACCTGCAGATCTTTTAATAACCAGGCCCATCCTGAACCGAAACGGGTCATGCCAGCAGCGGCAAACTTTTCCTTGAATGCTTCAAAACCGCCGAAGCTGCTCTTGATGGCTTCCCCAAGGTTCCCTACCGGCTCACCACCCTTACCGGGCCCCATAATCTGCCAGAACAGGGAGTGGTTGGAGTGGCCGCCGCCGTTGTTTCTCACCGCCGTGCGAACGTTTTCTGGAACGGCAGAGCAGTTATTGGCCAACAATTCTTCAAGACTCTTACCCTCGAGTTCCGGTGTCGACTCGATGGCTTTGTTGAGATTGGCGACGTAAGCAGCGTGGTGTTTACCGTGATGGATTTCCATGGTGGCCTTGTCGATATGAGGTTCCAGGGCCTCCGAAGAATAGGATAAATCAGGAAGAGAAACAGACATGATGTCTCCTTTCGTTTTATTGTGTGTGTTTTTAGCCCGGACGCCCAGGAAAAAGTCCATTTCCTGGGAATCTGCCTGAGACCATATCAAGCCCGGACCACTTCGGCAACCTCGGAGCGCCCTTCGGGCGCGTTCCAGGTTCCAAGTCCCAACAATGGTCTGTGATCTGCGGTCTGTGGTCTGCTGTCAGCGGTTTGTTTTGATTTTCCGCAGGGCCGCCACATAGGCAGCGTGAGTGGGATCGTCAAAGAGGACAAAGCGCACCACTTTCGGTTGGTGGTTCTTCTCCAGGAAGGAGAGAACCGTGTTGAGGGCGGTTCCGGCGGCCAAATCCACCGGAAAGCGATAAGCTCCCGTGGATAAGGAGGGAAATGCAACACTCCCACAGCCGTTTTCGACGGCCAGCTCGAGACTCCTTTGATAGGCGCTGGCCAGCTTTTCCTCCTCGCTGCGCAGCCCGCCGCTCCACACCGGCCCTACGGTGTGGATCACGTGTTGGGCCACGAGATCACCCGCACCCGTAATCACGGCATCACCGGTAAGACACCCTTCAGGATATTTTTGACGGGTCTCGGCCATGATGCTCGGCCCTCCAGCCCGGTGAATGGCCCCATCCACACCCCCTCCGCCGGCCAGCCGACTGTTGGCGGCATTGACGATGGCATCACTCTCTTGCCTGGTAATGTCACCGGTCACCAATTCCACCGTACAGGTTCCTATCTTCACTTCCATTTACTCATCCAGCAAACGTGCCACCACGGCAACATCGTTGGTGGGAAGTTTGCAAACATAGTCTTCGCAGATGTAAGCAGTGGCTTTGCCGTCAACCTGTCGCAGGCTATCCAGAATCTCCAGACTGGCGTTCAGGCGCTGCTGGGCAGGGCCCCCATCGGCTAGAACGAGGATTTTGTTTGGAATGAACCGCTTGTGGACCTCGCGCAGAATCGCCTTTGTATCGGGAGAATTTCTCTGACCTGCAATGAGAATCTGTTTGGGCTTATCCAGATAAAAATTGACCGCTGCCATCATCTGAGGCATAGCATGGGGCGCACTGAGCAGCCTCCTCTCAAAGGCTTGAATCGACCGCTGTGCCATCTCTCTCCACGTCTTGTTCCCCGCCATTTGAGAAAGACGGAGCAAATTCAGGACCGCGATGGAGTTGGGCGAAGGCTCAGCACCATCGTAGTCTTCCTTCATGCGGATCAAAATCGACGGATCCTCTCCCGTCGTACTGTAAAAGCCTCCGTTGTCAGAATCCCAGAAAAGTCGATTCTGGGTTTCGGTCAGTTCCATGGCCAAGATAAGCCAGCGACCGTCCAGTGAAGTTTCGTACAGATCCAGCAGCCCCTGAATGAAGAAAGCGTAGTCGTCTACCAAGCCGTCGATAGCCGCCTCCCCTTCTCGATAACGTCTTTTCAAACGCCCAGTCTGCCGGTCATAGAGCTTTTCGGTGATCATTGTGGCAGCCCTCTCGGCGGCTCTGAGATATTTCTCCTCCTGCAAGACCTGGTAGCCTCTGGCTAGCGAGGAAATCATGAGACCGTTCCAGGCTGTGAGAACCTTATCATCCAGACCAGGACGAGGCCTTCTCTCCCGAGCCTTCAGAAGTTTCTCCCGGCTCTTCTCGAAGACGTCCTTCAGCTCCTCTTGAGACTCGCTCACTTTTCCTACCGTCTGTTCCGGAGTTGCTGCGATAAACAACAAGTTCTGTTTCTTAAACTCCCCAAAGACGTCCCGCTCGACATTGCCATCCTTTTGAACTCCATAGTATTCACTGAAGGGGGTTGCAACTTCTCCCAGAAGCTCGACGATCTGCTGGTAGGTCCAGACGTAGAATCGACCCTCGACGTGCTCGTCGGGATGCTCATGGCTGACGGCACTATCGGCATCCTCCGCTGAATAAAAACCCCCTTCTTCCCCGGTCATGTCCCGCAGCACATAATCGAAAATACCCCGCGCCACTTCCCGAAAGAGAGGATTACCGCTGATCTGATAAGCGTCCAGATAAGAGCTGGCAAGCTGAGCCTGATCGTAAAGCATCTTCTCGAAGTGAGGGAGAAACCAACGGTCATCCGTCGAATAGCGATGGAATCCCCCGCCGATGTGGTCGTGAATCCCTCCTTGAGCCATTTTCTCCAGTGTCCGAGCTGTCATTTCAAGAGCCTGCATCTGCCCGGTGCGGTCATGGTAGCTGAGCAAGAAGTTGAAATTGACAGGTCGCGGAAACTTGGGAGCTCCTCCAAAGCCTCCCTGAGCGGAATCATAGTTGGCTTTGTACCATTCATAAGTGCGGTCAAGAAGCTCCTTCTCCAATTTCAGGTCGCCGTCTCCCTGAACATCCCCGAAAGCTCTGAGCTGGTCGGTGATTCTCCCGGCCGACAGTAGAATGGCTTCCCGATTGTTTTGCCACTCGTCGGCAACTTTGAGAAGCAGGTTCTCAAACCTCTTTGGAGGCAAGTAGGTGCCCCCGAAGAAGGGCTCCAGTTCCGGGGTCAGCAAGACCGACATGGGCCAACCCCCACTACCCGTGGAAGCCTGTACAAAAGCCATGTAGACCTGGTCCACGTCCGGCCTCTCTTCTCGGTCCACTTTGATACTGACAAAGTGCTGGTTCATGATGGCGGCAATTTGAGGATTGGAAAAAGATTCACGCTCCATCACGTGACACCAATGACACGTCGAATATCCGATGGAAAGAAAAATAGGCCTGTTCTCTTTTCGAGCCTTGCTGAACGCTTCCTCTCCCCAGGGATACCAGTCAACCGGATTTCTGGCATGCTGCAACAGATAGGGGCTCTTCTCGTGAATCAGGCGATTGGGCTCACGCTCTTGCTCCGGGACCGAGCTCTGAGCGGCCGGAGAAAGGTCGGAAGAGCCGGCAGGTTGTTCTTGCGCTTCAACGGAACCGGCAAAGCGGTTCCGCATCCCCAGTGCGACGAGCACCAGAATGAGGAAGACCGCAGCACCCAAGAGACCGATATGTTTGGATCTCATATTCATTCCTTTGGGGCTTTTCTCCTCCCGTCTGATCACTTAGAATATCAATATTCTGTGAGAGATTCAGAAGTTTCCTTACACCTAGGAGCCTGTCCGAGTCATGGAGAGGTTGCGCGGATGGGGTTTGGGTGAGCAGATCGAGGAACGACATCGAAATGAAATGGTTCTGGCTCATAGCAACTTCCCTGAGTTCCTTGTTGCTTCTCGCCACCACACCGTCACTTTCCTGGGCCCAGCTCCCTTCACCCATTGAGGGCCGGATCCTCGAATACATCGATTCCACCACTGAAGAAGCTATTGGCTTGTTGGAGCAGGTGGTCAATATCAACAGTGGCACCATGAATCAGGAAGGCGTGCGTGAGGTGGGACAAGTTTTCCGGTCTGAACTGGACGCCCTCGGATTCCAGACCCGCTGGATTTCGATGGACCGTGTCCACCGCGCCGGCCACCTCATCGCTGAACGAAGTGGAAACCGTGGCAAGAGTCTCCTTTTGATCGGACACCTGGATACGGTTTTTGAAAAAGACAGCCCATTCCAACGATTCGAGCGTTATGGCACCGTCGCCAAAGGTCCTGGGGTCGAGGACATGAAGGGTGGAAACGTGGTCATTCTCTACGCTCTAAAGGCGCTGCAGGTCGTTGGAGCGTTGGAAGATACCAGCATCACCGTCTTCTTGACCGGCGACGAAGAAGATACGGGTGATCCGCTCAGTCTCAGCCGCCGTGATCTGCTCGATGCCGCACGTCGCAACAGCGTGGCCCTGGGCTTTGAGGGTGGGGTTGGGGGTATCGGCACCGCCACCGTAGCTCGCCGCGGGTTTACCGGCTGGGAACTTCGGGTCACCGGGAGACCTGGCCATTCCTCACTTATTTTCCAGGAGGATTTCGGAAGCGGCGCCATCTACGAAGCCTCCCGTATCCTGAAGAACTTCTACGACGAGCTCCGGGGAGAGGAGTACCTCACCTTCAGCCCGGGCATCATTCTGGGAGGGACGACTGCACAATA
>JACZQQ010000273.1 GCA_022545645.1 Acidobacteriota bacterium
CTTGCCGATTGAGTTCTCCCTAGGCCCTAATGGTATTGCTGGGCCACCCCCGCAGCTGGGTGAGCACGGTCGCGAAATATTGACTGAGATCGGGCTTAGCGATGGGGAAATTGACAGTTTGGCTCTTCGGGGAGTCATTCGAATAGCCCGGATGGATAAAGATCAATTCTTGGAAATCACAGGTCTGAAACAATGATGAACTATTTGACAGATTTCGGTTTTCAAAGGAAGTTCACCTGCTCTTTGCTGGTCCTGATCTCTGCGATCTTTCCGTTGAGTGCGCAGCAGAATCTGACGCTTCAGGAAGCTCTGGCTCAAGCCCGGAACAATCAG
Source organism: Acidobacteriota bacterium (assembly GCA_022545645.1). GTDB lineage: Bacteria > Acidobacteriota > UBA6911 > RPQK01 > JADFOI01 > JADFOI01. The sequence goes on from JACZQQ010000273.1 coordinate 334, forward strand.
CTTTACCAAGCCCGACTGGAGCAAATAGAAGTCCTGAAGGGCAAGCTGCAACAAGCGGGAAAGCGACTTAATCCACGGTTGGAGACCGAGTTTGAAACCGGAGTGATTTCGGGAGATCCTGAGGATCACCTGGTTTCCCTGGTCTTTGCAAACACATGGGAGCGTGGAGGTGCAAGAGGGTTGCGCCAGCAGATTGCTCAAGCCGAAGTGCAACAGGCTACGCTGGATGCGGAAGATTATATGCGGGTCCTGACCTCCGAGATTCGTCTTGCCTATCTGGAGCTGTTGCAGCTTCAAAGACAGATTTCTCTGTTGGAGATCCACTCCGAGAGGATCAATAAAGTTCTCCAGTTTGATCAGGTCAGGGTACGAGAAGGTGAAATCCCTTCTCTCAACCCTGAATACTTGAGCACTGAGCTGTCTGGTCTGGAGGTGCAAAAGGTGGGGTTCGAGAGCCAGCTTTGGCTGGCCCGATATCGACTCAACGTTCTGCTGGGGGCACCGGCTGAGAGGGAACACGTGGCCGTCGAGGAAGTGACTCAAGAGTCGGCACTGCCGGCCCTGGAGCAGAGTTTGAGCTTCGCCCTGAAAAACCGCGCCGACCTGAGAAAAATGCGCGGCACCCTTCACCAAGCGGATCTTCAATTCAGTATGGAGGAAGCGGAAGCGAAGAGAGATTGGGAGTGGGGAGTGGGATACCATCGCATCAGCGGCAGTCTGACAAGGGATGATTTTATTCCTCCGGGCATCATCGAATCGGCAGGTTCTTCAGCCAATCTCCTGGAGCTGCGTCTCACCATTCCTCTTCCCCTCTGGGACAACAATTCCGGGAATCTGGCCGCAGCCCTGGCCACCAAGAAAGTCCGAGAGAGAGAACTGGCCCATGCAGAATCCCTGGTCCGCAGCGAAGTCCTGTCCGCCTACCAGGCGTACCAGCTCCATCAAAAGGGAGTCCAGTTGTATCGGGACACCCTGGTTCCCAAGCTCCAGGAGACTTTGCGACGCCTGGAAACAGCCTACCAGCTCACCGGAGAGTCTGTCACAGATTGGTTGGACATTCAGCGGAGTTTTCTAGGGGCGGCTTTGCAAGGTCTGGAAGCTGATTTTCAAGTGAGAGCATCCGTGGTAAAATTAGAGCAAGCTGTGGGCGGATCGCTTGAAGAAGTCACACAAGCGTCCTCTCCCTAAGAGGAATTTCTCCTTCACTCTTTCTGCCTACTTGGGTAAGGCTCTGTTTCCGTTGAAGGAATGTTAAGACGATGCTGAGAAAAAGATTCGTTATCCCACTTTTTCTTCTCGGTCTTGTAGTCTCTTTGACTTCAGTCTGGGCCCATGAGGGAGTGATCCACGCAGACGGAGTCGACCTGCATTTCCGATCGGAAACTCTCCTGGTAGGCCCGGACCAGCGTTTCCGGGTGACCCTGGTCCATCTGCCCGATGTCCCTCTGAGCGGCCAGAATGTGCAGTTCTTGGTTCGTCTGGAAGAAACCCTGGCTGAAGCTGATCCTCTACTGGGTGGGGAAGCCCCCCTGACGCCGGAATTCTTCCAGGTCAGGATCGAAGGTGAGGGGGGATCGAGCCTCCCTCTGGAAGTCCAACAGGAGGACGGAGAAGCGGGTGTTTTCCGTTTCGATCATGTTTTTGCTCGATCGGGAGAATGGAAACTCTTCTTTGAGTTTGAGGACGCCAATAAAATCAAGGGAAGTGGGGAGTTGATCATTCCGCTGGAGGCGGCACCGGTCAATTGGCCCCTGCTGCTGTTCCAGGGGATGATTATTTTGACCTCCCTGGGCCTGGTGGTCCAGCGCTTCAGATCTCCCCCTACGGGGGGATCTTCGCTGCTTTTCGCTGTAATCATCCTGTCGATCGGGGCGACCACCCTGCTTCTGGCAAACAATTTTTGGCTTTCCAGCGATCTGGGAACCTTGGAAGTCGAAGCGCTTTCGGCTCCTCTCGAGGAATCTCCTGGCCTGGAAAATTGGGTCCGGACACCCGAGCAGCCTCTTGAGGAGCCCCAGTTCGTCTCTGAGGCTCGAATGTTGGTGGGAACGGTTCGGCACGCCACCAATCGAGTTATCCAGGTACGCAGTCCTTTGCCGGGAACGGTCATATTCAAGAACGCTGTTCCCCAGATCGGAGACTGGGTAAAATCGGGTCAGGTCCTGGGGACCATCCAAAACCAGTTTATCGTGCACGATTATTCTCATCTTCTGAATCTGCGCTGGGAACTCCTGAAGAGGGTTATGGAAACCAGCGAAAAACAGGTCCAGGCCGATGCAGCCTACCAGAGGGCGGCAAGCCTGTTGGATCTGGGAGTCATTTCACGTCGCGAATTCGAGCTGAAAGAAGTGGAGTTCAACCAAGCCGACACGACGCTCAAGAAGGCACAGGAACGTCTCAATTTACACGATACCCAGCTCCGACGGAGCGATCTACACGAGACCCAGCTTCTTTCCCCTCTCGACGGCTACATCAGCCGCGCCACTTACTCTGCAGGACAGGTGATCTATGAAGACGATCCCATCTTTGAGATCGTCGACCCCTCAGTGGTGTGGGTGGAGGTCTTTGCACTCCCGCAAGACATTGCACAAATGGGAGAAAAGTCCGAGGTCACATTGCATTCCACTATTTTGAACCAGACGTTCAGGGGGCACTTGGTAGAAGTCAGGCCCGACGTGGAGGATGAATCCAAGGCCCTCCGAGTGCTCTACGAGGTAAAAAATCCCGATTTGTGGTTGAAGCCGGGAATGCTGTTGGATGTCTATCCTGGAGCTGAGGATGAAAACACTCAACAGGCGTCTCAGCCAGCCCAGCTGGGGACGGGCAACTGAATGAGGAAGTTAGGGCTCTTGGCCATGGCGCTGATTCTGGCTCTTCATGCAGGCCAGGTACAGGCTCAGGTCCAGGAAGAGACCGGTTCTACAGAGATCAACTTCACTCCCCGCGGACAGACGCTGAGATTCCAGGGCGAGATCATTCCCCGGCCTGATCTAACCGTTACAGTGAGGGCTTCCATGTGGGGGAAAATTTATCTGGAGGAGGGAGTCCATGAGGGGGCCAAGGTGGAAAAAGATCAACCTCTGGCCCGAACTGTTCTAGAGCTGCCTGCTTTGGAGCGGCTACCGCTGGATGACCGCACCCTAGAAATCGAGCAATATCTGG
>JACZQQ010000274.1 GCA_022545645.1 Acidobacteriota bacterium
TGTCAGTGGCTTCCGCCAGCCTTCAGTTGTCAGTGCTCAGTGCTCAGTGCTCAGTGCTCAGTTGTCAGTTGTCAGTTGTCTGTGTTGCGCGACCCGCAAAGCGGGTGCCCCCCGCGCGTGGCGCAGCGCACTCAGGTCGGCGCTTTCGTCGCTTCGTTACAAGAACCTATGCACAAGCCGGGCTAGATGTTTCCATTCTCCCCTTCAGGTTATACTCATCGAGCAATGTTAAGAGGTAAGTGCCTCGCAAGACCCATATAGCAAACGTTATGGTATTCCTGGGACAAGGCACTAAAGCGATCTTCCTTGATGTTGGTGGGACCCTGCTGGAGATGGGAGACCCGGAGTTGGCCTATGCGGATATCCTGGACCTATATGGCTACCCTGCTACAAGAGAGCAGATTGGTGCCTGGATCAGAAAGGCCCAAGAGGAGACTGGTCCAGTGGTCTCCAGCGGATCTGGTTCAGGATTTGAAGTCTCTGCCCATGAGGAGCAAGCACGGCGTAAGAACCTGATTGAGGTGTTTCTCCGCGAAGCGGGGGTAAAAAAGCACTTCGACAGCTGCCAGAAGGAGATCTGGGACTCGTGGGTGAGTGCACCCGTTTTCCGCCTTTTCCCGGACGCTATTCCCATGTTGCATGGGCTCAAGGAATCCGGGTTTCTGGTGGGGGCGGTTTCCAATTGGGAACCCAGACTCCAGGAGTTGTGTGAGAACCTGGGAATTGCCCAATATTTCGATTTCATGGTGGTTTCCGAGGTTCAGGGATACGCCAAGCCGGGGACGCGACTGTTCGAGCTGGCATTGGAGAGAGCCACGGCCCGGCCGGAAGAAGTGATCCACGTGGGGAATGATCCCCTGGAAGACATCGACCCCGCGGAGTCCCTGGGTATTCGAGCAGTGCTGATTCAGCGTGATGGTTCCGATGAGATCCATCACTCGCCGCGGATCACCTCGCTCAAGGAATTCCTGCCTCTTGCCAGGGCCTTTGGCTGGTTGCGCGGACGAATCGTAAGCGGAAAGGGTGAGGCAGCTGCCTTCACCCGGCTCCCATGGGTTCGGAAACAAGTGGCCGATGGGTTTCACTTTGAGCCCTACCCCGGTACACTCAATATTCGGCTGGAGAGGGCCCAAGACAAAACCATGTGGAAGGAACTCCGCAGCCATCCCGGCAAGACTCTGGAGCCGGAGACGGGCTACTGTGCGGCACGTTGTTACCCAGTCAGCGTGGAAGGCCAGATTTCGGGTGTCATTGTGTTGCCTGAGGTCTCCTCTTATCCCACCGATGTCGTTGAATTGTTGGCCCCTGTGAACCTGCGGGATGCTCTGAAGCTTGGCGAGGGCGCGGCCGTTACCATCGCCCTTTTCCCGCCGGTCGCGTAAGGAGTAAGATCATGGGCAGCTTTAAGATGGACAAGAGGGAACAAGCATTGAAAATTCACTCTTTTCGAAAGCGTATTGTTCACGAGCACGGCGTGACCAACGCGGGGTGCCTTCTCGCCGTTCTGGCACTGATTGTCGTCGGCTACGGGGGCTACAAATTTGGTCCTCACTTTGTAGACGATTACCAGCTTCGGAATGCAGCGGTTAAAATTGCCGATTATGCCGCGGCCGGAGTACTTGCTGAGACCAAATATGGGACCGGCAGAGGGCGGGGGGAGATTGAGGAAATCAGGGAGGCCGTCCTCGTGGAGGCCATAGATCTGCGAATACCCTTGAGCAGGGACAACATCCTCGTGGAGAAGGAAGGTGGTTTTGTCTTTATTACCGTGAAATACATGGTCCCCATCAGCCTTCCCTGGGGAGAGTTTAACTGGAATTTCGAATACACCGTAAACAACTGATACCCCTCGGGATGAAAATTCATGAATTGGAAACACCCGCCCTAATCGTTGATCTGGACAGGATGGAAGGCAACCTGCAACGGATGGCCGATTATTGCCATGAGCACGGCCTGAATCTTCGACCTCACACCAAAACCCATAAAATCCCTCAGCTCGCCCAAAAGCAAATGGACCTCGGAGCCCGTGGAATTACAGTGGCCAAGGTGGGTGAAGCAGAGGTCATGAGTGAAGAAGGCCTTGACGATCTCTTGCTGGCCTATCCTCTCTTTGGAGATGCCAAAGCTCTTCGCTTGGGTGCAGTGCTGGAAAGAGCCCGCATCACCGTCTCTCTCGATTCGGAGGAATCTCTCAGTTGGGTTGCCCGGGCCGCTGATGGCAAATCGATCGATGTGTTGGTGGAGATCGATGTAGGTATGAGGCGCTGTGGCTTGAAGCCGGGACCTGCTGCAGTTCAGCTGGCGCGGTTGATCGATTCTACGGCAGGACTCCGCTTTGAGGGGCTCATGTTTTACCCGGGGCATCTTCACCCCGATTGGGAAGACAGCAGTCGAAAATTGGACCAGCTCAACTCGGATCTCCAGCGACAGGTGGAGTTCTTTGAGAAACAGAAAGTCCCGGTTCACCGGGTAAGTGGTGGAAGCACCCCGTCGGCGTTTTACTCTCACCATATCCCCGCTCTAACCGAAATCCGTCCCGGCACCTATATTTTTAACGACCGTCATTCCCTGGAATGGAGAACCTGTAGCGAGGACCAATGTGCGGCTTTCGTTGTGACGACGGTGGTGAGTCGGGCTGTCACCGGACAGGCCATCATCGATGGGGGTTCAAAGACCTTCTCCAGTGACCCGCTCAGAGTGGGAAAAAAAGGAGGCTTCGGTTTGGTGAAAGGCTTCCCGGAGGTCCAGTTTGTGAAGATGAATGAAGAACATGGCTATTTGAAGGTTCCTGATGAGGCCAAGCTGGAGGTCGGCCAGACGGTGCAAGTCATTCCCAATCATATCTGCGCTACGGTCAACATGCACGATGTCATTTTCGGCTGTCGGGGCGAAGAAGTTGTAGAATCGTGGATCGTTAAGGCACGTGGAAAGATCCGTTAATGTGCAATATGGGGAAATATGAAATATGGGGACATCCGCACATTTCCCGGTTGCTATTTGTCCATTTATTGGAGACCATTAGTTCGATGTTTCGGGCCTTCACCATTTCACTTTTAAGGAGAGAAAGATGCGCGTAGCCGTTGGGGCCGATCATGCAGGTTTTTCCCTGAAAGCCCAAGTCATCGAATTGCTGGAAAAAGAGGGACATGCCGTTTTGGATCTTGGCACTCACAACACAGATCCTGTGGACTATCCGGACTATGCCCAAGCCGTGGGCGAGGCTGTGGTCAAGGGAGAAGCCCAACTGGGAATTCTTCTTTGTGGCAGCGGCGTGGGGACCAGCATTGCGGCCAACAAGGTGCCGGGTATTCGGGCCGCCCTTTGTCACGATGTGTTTTCGGCTCGCCAGAGTCGCGAGGATGATGATGCCAATGTTCTCTGCCTGGGTCCCAGGGTCATCGGTCCATCGCTGGCGGATGACTTGATTCGTGCCTTCCTGGCGGCCCGTTTTTCCAGGACTGAGCGGCATCAGCGGCGGCTGGAAAAGGTC
>JACZQQ010000275.1 GCA_022545645.1 Acidobacteriota bacterium
ATACGGTCTCCAGTTGTAACGTGGTGGATATTGTCGCCCAGCCCATGAAGCTGGTGGATGAGAAGGTGCGCGTGCTAAAAAAGGGGGGACTTTTACTCCTCTCGGATCCCTATGAATTCCATGGGGCGAGGTTCAAGAGACTGAAAACCCGGAGTCGGCAGTCCCCGTTGAGGGTCATCAAGCAACGAATGGAAAACCAGATTCGAATCGTCCAAGAGGAAGATCACATACCCTGGATAACCCAAAATTACAATCGGAGCTACATGATTTACTACAACCACTGTCTGGCTGGAATCAAAGAGAGGCCAAAGACGCTCCAAAAGGAGAGGAGCAACCATGCCCAGGCATGAAGGACTTGGAATCGAGAGCATGGGAAAGTCGGAGTTCTTTTCAAGATTGGAGAACCGGGCCTTTGAGAAAAGGATCCCCGTTAAGGCAACGATAGAGCTGACCTATGGCTGTAACCTGCGTTGTGTCCATTGCTACAATCCCACCCACAAGGCCAAAGGGGAGCTCTCGACCCAGGAGTTCTACCGCATTATCGATGAGTTGGCCCAGGAGGGGTGTTTTTTGATCACCTTTACCGGGGGGGAGATGTTTACGCGCAGGGACACCTTTGAAATCCTCACCTATGCCAAGAAAAAGGGCTTTGTTATCGTCCTTTTCACCAACGCCACCCTGATCACACCTGAGAGGGCCGATCGGATTCAGGCCCTTCAGCCCTTAAGAGTGGAAATCTCCATCTACGGTGCCACCCCAGAAACTTACGAGAGGGTGACCGGGATTCCGGGATCCTTTGGGCGGTTTCTGGAAGGTGTCGAGCGGCTGCGGGAACGCAAGGTGCCCCTTCTCATCAAGATGCCCGCCATGACGCTGAATCAACACGAGGTCAAGCAGGCCAAGGCCCTGGTCGAGGGATGGGGAATCCGCTTCATCTACTGCTCAGAGATCACCCCCCGGCAGGATGGTTCCCTGGAGCCGCTGCGCTATCGGATCAGCCCGCAGGAGGTCATCCAATTGGATCAAGAGATCTTGGGAGAATGGCAGGGAGTCGGTCAAGAGGAAGAGAAGTGCCAGGCCAGCGAAGGGCTTTTTCGCTGCGGGTGCGGTAAGAGTTCCGTGGCCGTGACCCCTTATGGGGAGATGAACCTGTGTATCAACTTTCCTGTCCCTCAATATGATTTGCGAACAGGGAGCGTTTCCTCGGGCTGGAAGGCCCTGGTCGAATATATTGACTCAGTTGGCCCCAGCCAGGCTTATGAGTGTCCAAGCTGTGATGTGCGAGATTATTGTCGCCAGGGCCCGGTGGATGCCTGGCTGGAGAGGGGCGATTTCAGTCCCTGTCTTCCCTACTTCAAGGAATTGGCAAGCTTAGAGAAACAGACCTATGAGACAAAGGACTCAAGGCAGCACTCAGGGTGCAATGGAGATGGAGAAAAGTCGAAGTGCGGTCCCTGAAGTCAGGGTCGCTCCCATACTACAGGCCGAGGCCATCAGACAGCTCTTCATCAATCTGTTGAGGGAGGGCCATGTGATCCGTTCCTTGGCAGTAGGGGCAAGTATGTCCCCCTCCATCAAGAAGGGAGAGCTTTTGATCGTCAAACCCATTGCGCTTGAGGAAGCGGAAATCGGAGAGATTGTGGCTTTCCGCAGAGACGAGAGTCAGAGTGTCCTGACCACCCATCGGGTGATTCAAAAGGGCAAAGAGAGTGGCCAACGCTATATCATTACCAAAGGGGACCGGAACCCCTATCGGGACTTTCCCCTTTTGTCTTCCCAGGAACTTCTGGGAAAGGTGACTGGCATCGAGAGGAATGGCCAAGTGATTTCGCTGGAGAGTCCTTTCTACCGTATACGCGGATACCTGATGGCCCGGTTGTCCCTGGGATTGTGGATCCTGGGCGTGCTCAAGCGGAAGATGGTCCTCCTAAGCGAGTCGGGACGAAACGGCAAAGATGACTGATCGAAGCAAACCCCTGAATAAGAAGGACCTGAAAAATTCGCTTCTGTTCAGAGGTATCGACCTCGAACCCGTTCTAGGCCTCTTGGAAGACTGCCCGGTGCGTGAGCTCAAGAAGGGGACTGTTTTGATTCACGCCGGGAAGCCCAATCGCTTTCTCTACCTGGTCCTCTCCGGTCGTCTCCGCATTCACGTCGAGAATCTTGACCTGGAGCCCATTGCCATCCTGGAACCTGGAGAGATCGCCGGCGAACTCTCGATCATTGACAACCAAGTGACTTCGGCCTCTGCTGTGGCCCACGAGGACTGCCGCCTGCTGGAACTGGACGAAAAAACCATGTGGACTCTGGTTGAGGATTCACATGCCGTCGCTCGAAATCTCCTCTTTATCCTCTCGCGGCGATTGCGTCACGGAAACGCCCTTATCGGAGCTTCGCTCCTGGAGAAGGTTTCTGAGCTGGAGCTGGAAGAATTTCAGCCTCAGGAGGATCCGGAGGGCAAAGATAGGCTTGAAGAAAAAAGTGAAAACGAAACGGTCAGCCTATACAACGCGGCCACGGCCTATGTTTCGGAATCGATTCGGAAGGCTCAGAACAAGAAGTCCCCCGACAGGGAACAAGGAGAAGAGCTGGTCAAACGCATGATCGATTCAATCGTGGACAGTCCAGCTCTCCTTCTGTTGGCCACCGACCGGACACAGGAATTCGCGGTGAGTCCCCACTCTGTGAATGTGACCATTTTGGCACTCCGTCTGGCCCAGACCCTGGACTACGAACTACAAAATCAAATCAAGGTGGGACTTGCTGCACTTTTACACGAGCTTGGGGTGGCGTTGCTCCCCGAGCGACTACTCTACCAACCCGGACAGGTGAGTCCGCAAGTACGGCAGCGGCCTGTCTACAGCGCCAAGCTCTTGAAAATGTTTTACCCGAAAGACGATTGGCTTATCGAAACGGTCGAGCAAGTCTACGAACGAACCAACGGAAGCGGATTTCCTTCAGGATTGGAGGGAGAGCAGATCCGCGAGGAAGCACAAATATTGGGCATCGTGGATGTTTTCGAAGCCTGTATTCACGATCGTCCCTACCGCAAAGCCCTGACCGGCTATCAACTCCTCGAGGAGTTAACGCGTGGGGACACGAAAACATTTTCCGATCACATTATCAAGGCTCTGGTGAGAAGCTTTTCGCTCTATCCTTACAACGAATACGTCCTCCTGAATACCGATGAACTGGGGCAGGTGGTGGATATCAATCCGCAGAAGCTGTCGCGGCCCATCATTAAAATTCTTTACGACAAAAAGGGAAAAGCTTTAGACGAACCCAGAGTCACCGACCTGGCACAGCACCCTTCGCTGTTCATTTCCAAGGCCGTGACTTACCACGACCTGCCCGAGCCCGGATAATGCATAAATTCTCTACTGCACCGACGAAATCATCCGGCCCTGCCTGCGGTGCACTCGGTCGGCCTCTTCAACGTACCGTACAGTACGTTTGCGGGGGCCTCTGTCGCGCGCC
>JACZQQ010000276.1 GCA_022545645.1 Acidobacteriota bacterium
GGGGACCGTTCCCAGGGTCGAGCCTTGCTGGGTTAGCGCTGTCGTGATCTCTTGTTCCTGACCTTCCACGGGGGTGACCCGCTTGGCCAGGCCAAAGTCCATCACTTTCACATGACCCTGCGGGGTCAGCATGATATTGGCAGGCTTCAGATCGCGATGGACAATGCCCTGTTTATGAGCCTCTTCCAGAGCCTCGGCAATCTCCGTGGCTTTCTCGAGTGCTTCTTTTAGAGGAAGAGGACCTTCTGTTAACTTCTCCTTGAGGGTCGTACCCTGGACGTACTCCATGGAGATGAAGGATTTGCCTTCCACTTCCCCCACCTCATGGATCTGGCAGACATAGGGATGGTCCAGGGCAGCCGCCGACTTGGCTTCCCTCAAAAAGCGCTTGCGAGTCATCGGGTCTTGCTCGAGCTCTTCGGGCAGGAATTTCAGCGCAACTTTGCGGTCCAGCGTGGTGTCCTGGGCAAGGTAGACTTCTCCCATGCCACCTTGGCCGATCTTCTCTAGGATGCGGTAATGAGAGATGGTCTTGCCAACCACGTTACCCCTCCCCTATTGCGTGTGGGATTTTCCCTAGATATTAAACCTTTAGCTGTAATAAGGCAATGTCACGATCAGGGTTTATACCCTTTCCCGTAAAGGACCTGGCCAGGCCGCGCTCCGGTATGCCGGCCCTGGTCGATGACCACCACACCGTTGACCAAAACGTAGGGGATTCCCTCCGGGTAAGACTTGGGCCTCTGGAAAGAGTTGGTGTTGTGCACTTGAACCGGGTCGAACAGAACGACATCGGCAGCAAAACCTTCACGCAGTTGTCCGCGGTCCCTCAATCCCAGGATCTGAGCGGGCAGGGAGGTCATCTTGCGGATGGCTTCCTCCAGTGTCAAGACTTTTTCATCTCTGACATAGTGGCCCAGCACGCGCGGGTTGGTGCCGTAGTTTCGGGGATGGGGCACGCCTTCTGCTTCCAGGTCGATGGCTGACCCATCACTGGCAATGGCTACCCAGGGCTGTCTCATGGCCAGCCGCACATCCTCCTCAGACATGGTGTGGAAGATTCCTCGAATGCGCCCGCCTTCCTCAGCCATCAACTCCAGGCAGGTGTCGGCCGGATCAGCCTCATCTCGCAGCGCGGCAATTTCCGCCAGGCGCATGCCCTCATATCGTTTATGGGTGGGTCTCGAGGACAGGGCCATCACGATTCCCTCCCACCAGCCATGTTCTTGTGCCCAGGCTATGAAATCCGGGTCTCGTTTGATCCTCTCGCGAACCGCCCGATCCTTGAGCCGCTCGGCGAACTTCTCGGGTCCCCCTTCCCGCGCCCAAAGGGGAAAAAACGCGTTCCAGCCGTGGAACATGGCGGTATAGGGATATTGGTTGGCCGTGATGTCCAGTCCGCGGGAGCGTGCCGATTCGATCTGGCCAACGAACCGGTCCATGGTGCCCCAGTTTTCACGGGCCCGGACCTTGAAGTGAAAGATGTGAACCGGAATGCGGGCTTCCTCAGCCACACGAATGGCGAAGTCAATTTCCTTTTCCTGTTCGAATCCCTCACTCCCAATGTGACTGGCGTAGTTACCGCCGTAGGAAGCAGCCACCCGGGCCAGGGCGATGATCTCCTGGGGATGGGCCGGGCCGCCGCTGTGGAAACGAGTCACCAGACCCCATGCGCCTTCCTCCATGGAGCGGGCTACCAAACTCTTCATCCGCTCCAACTGAGCTGAGGTGGAGGCTCCTGTGTCGTGCCCCATGACCACTCGCCGGACCTGATCGGCAGCAACGTGGGAAATGATATTGATGGCGATCCCCTGCTCCTGGACCCGGTCAAAATAGCCGGTGAAGGTGGTCCAATCGATGATTTGTCCCCCCCCCAGGTCTTCGTTGGCCAGACCATCACGGGGTGCAACACTACCCACCTCACCCAACACGTCGAGAGTCACACCTTGTCTGATCTTGCTCTCTGCGTTTCCATTTCGCAAAAGGGGCAGGTCCGAATGGGTGTGCAGATCGATAAAGCCCGGGGCCACCACCAGACCCTCGGCATCGATGACCCGCCTGGCGCCATTACTGATGGAACCGACTGCCGTGATACGTCCTCCCTGAATGCCCACATCCCCTTCGAACCAGGGATTGCCGGTGCCATCCACGATTCTCCCACCACGAATCACAATGTCGTAAACGGGTTCCTGAGCCCACAGAAAAGTGCCCGATGCCCACATCCAGGACAGGGCCACTCCAAAGGCCATCAACATCACTCTAAATCGAAGATATTCCATGAACTTTCCTCCCCGGAAACAGTGAAGCAAGAGACTCTATGGTAAAATATATATAGTCTGTACCAATAACTTACAAGGACAATTATGATCCCTGTTATCCTTCTGCTGCTCTTGATTGCCCCCGCCTGGAGTCTGGCCCAGGAAACCGAAGAACTTTCTCTGGTTGAGGCTGCCCGCCGGGAGCGTGAGCGTCGAGCCAGTATCACGGAGGAAGTTAAGATCCTCACCAACAGAGATGTAGAGGAAATGGAAGGTCTTGTCAGTACAGCTATCGCTCCTGAAGCTTCTGCAGAGTCTAGCGACGAGGGCGAATCGGACGACTGGGGAGAATTATTCGATTCAGCCAAGCTGGACCTGAAGACTGCTGAGAGTCGACTTCAGGTCCTCCAGCTCCAGATGGTCTACCTGCGAGACCAATGGTTGCGACAATCCGACGGTGTCACACAGCAAAAAATTCAAGTTCAGCTGCAGGAAACCCAAAAGGGGCTCGAAATCAGTCGCCAGAACACTGAAGCCGCCGGGGCAGCTTACAAAGAACTTCAAAAGAAGGCTGCTGCTGCTGGTGTACTCCCCGGAGAACTTCGCCTTCTCATGGGTGACGATTCTTAGACACTAACCTTTCTTGATCCCCCCGCTCCCCAGCGATACAATCCGGGCCAAAGCAACGAAGCACTTACAAAGTATTAGCTCGTTTTAAAGGAGGTTTCGCATGAAACGATTGATGGCCCTGGTGGCGATGTTTCTGGTAGGGGTGGCCCTGACAGCGAAGGTACGGGCTGATGACGCGGAAGACGTTAAGGCGGCCTACGTCAGGCATATTACCCTGTCCAGGACAGGACAGATCGACTCCTTCGTGGAGCAACACCTTCCGGGTCACACCGCTTTTGGTCCCAACGGCGGACTCCTGACCCTAAACGATTCTCTTGAGGAGGAAAAGAAGTACCGCCAGGCCCTGTTTGATCGTGGTCGCAGAGACTCCACTCAGCCCAGCTTCACCTCAGTGGCAAGCGTGCTTCGGCATCTGGAGGTTCAACTCTACGGCACTACGGCGGTACTGACAGGCTACCTGCAGGGTCCCGTCACCCTGTCTGACGGCACCACCCGACAAGGCACTCGACGAGTTACAGCGGTGTGGATCAAGCAAGGAACCGAGTGGAGAGAGGTGCACGACCACATGTCCACCTTGCTCACGTC
>JACZQQ010000277.1 GCA_022545645.1 Acidobacteriota bacterium
GATTAACCAGAGCCGCCAACAGCCCTTGAGGGAACTCTCCATGGGTATGAGTCTCGACTACCGGATCGCCATCGAAGAAGGGGCAACCCTGCTGCGCATAGGGACAGCCATCTTTGGTTCAAGGTCCCCGTAATGGATGATGTCAAGATCCGTGAAAAAGCAGGAATGCTCCTGCTTTCTGTCCGCGTCCAGCCAGGAGCGACAAGCGACCAAATCGTCGGTTCCTACAATGGAGCGCTGAAGATTCGCTTAACTGCCCCCGCCCAGAGAAACCGTGCCAATCGACACCTTCTGGAGTTTTTGGCCAGCACTCTGAATGGTCCTGCCAAGAATCTCTCGCTGAGCCGAGGACGGTCTTCTCGCAACAAGACGGTTGAAATCCGAGGTCTTTCCAGGGAAGAACTCACTCACCTACTGGGAGCCTGTCTGAGTCATTAGGTGCCGCCGTAACCCTTTGGGAGGATGTGGGTTGCGGTGCATCTCTTCGTCGTTTTTCGTCGCCGATGTCCCTGCATCGCATCCTCCTCGCTCCTCGACCTGCCCACGCTATAACCCCATTCGCGCGACCCCACTTTTACTTGGACAGGCTCCTGGCCCACTTTGTAGTATAATCAGGGCACTAGAACCCCTATATGACGGGTTTAGAAGGGGTTACCCGGGGTCGGTCTGGATAGTCAGGGTACGGATCTAGAATAGGTTCCTCCAGATAACCTGAAACCTATCCTCGGAAGGGAAGAACGAACATGAAAAAGGCGGCTGGAACAGTAGAAGTGTCGACGGGTCTCCACATTCAACCCTACTTTGCCCAAAAAGGAAAACACCCCTTTGACGAAATCCGGTGGGAAAGTCGGACCGCCGAAATCAAGGATTTCACGACAGGTAAGGTCGCTTTTCGGCAGGAAGATTTGGAATTTCCTGAGTTTTGGTCTCAAAGAGCAACCGACATAGTAGCCAGTAAATATTTCCGCGGGCATCTGGGAAGTACCAAGCGGGAACACAGTGTCAAGCAATTGATTGGGCGTATTGTGGATAGCCTGACGACCTGGGGACAGGAGATGAAGTACTTCGCCTCCAAAGAGGATGCTCAAACTTTTAATCATGAATTGTCCTATTTGCTGCTGCATCAAATGGCCGCTTTCAACAGTCCGGTACAGTTTAATATGGGCATCAAGCCGAAACCTCAATGTTCGGCCTGCTTTATCAATAGTGTTGAAGACACTATGGACTCCATCATGAACCTGGCCAAAATCGAGGCCACGATTTTCAAAGGTGGTTCCGGCTCCGGTATCAATTTGTCGAAGATTCGTTCTTCACTTGAGCCTTTGGCCGTAGGGGGGATCGCTTCAGGACCGGTCTCTTTTATGAGAGGGTATGACAGCTTTGCGGGGGCTATTAAGTCGGGCGGTGCCACTCGTCGCGCCGCAAAAATGGTCATTCTCAACGCAGATCATCCGGATATTCGGGAATATATCTGGTGCAAGGCTCTGGAGGAACAAAAGGCTCACAAACTGATCCAGCTCGGGTACGATGACACCATTGATGGAGAAGCCTACCGAAGCGTTCAGTTTCAAAACGCCAATAATAGCGTCAGCGTGACCGACGAGTTCATGGAAGCTGTCGTCAATGACGGGGAATGGACAACTCGTAAGGTCACTACCGGTGAGGTGGTTGAGACTTACAAAGCGCGCGAAATGATGGAGTGGATCGCGGAAGCGGCATGGATTTGTGGTGATCCTGGGTTCCAGTTTTCCACTACCCTGAATGATTGGCACACCTGTCCCAATAGTGGGCCCATTAATGCCTGCAATCCCTGCTCAGAATACGTCTTCCTGGACAACTCAGCCTGCAATCTGTCCTCTCTCAATTTGATGAAGTTCCTGAAGGAAGACGGTCAATTCGATATCCAGGCCTTTCGCCGAGCCGTTGAAATCATGATTCTGGCCCAAGAGATCATTGTGGATAACTCCTCCTATCCGACTCCGGAAATCACCAAGGTCAGCCACGACTACCGGACCCTGGGACTCGGATATGCTAATTTGGGAGCACTCTTGATGGCCTGCGGACTTCCCTACGACAGTAATCGGGCCCGCAGTCTCTCAGCCGCCATTACAGCTCTCATGACGGGCCAGGCCTACTTGACCAGTGCCGAAATTGCCGAGCAGGCGGGTGCCTTTGCAGGATTTGATAAGAATCGGGTTCCCACCATGCGCGTCATGCATAAGCACCGGGAAGCTCTCTCGGACATCGACTCGGCCTTAGTTCCCATGGATATTCTGCACGCCGCCATGGAGGTGTGGGATCAGGCCATTGTCAAGGGCTCCGAGCATGGATTCCGAAACGCCCAGGTCACACTCCTGGCTCCCACCGGGACGATTGCCTTCATGATGGACTGCGACACGACAGGTGTCGAGCCCGACTTTTCACTGGTGAAGGTCAAAACTCTGGTGGGAGGAGGAACCCTGAAAATCGTGAACAACACGATTCCTCGAGCCCTCAAGAGAATGGGTTATCCGCAAGGGGAAATCGACGACATCTTGAGGTATATCAAGAAGAACGAAACGATCGAGGGCGCACCCCATGTCAAAGAGGACCACTTGGCTGTCTTTGACTGCGCGGACCGGCCGGTGAATGGAAGTCGATCCATCGATTATCTCGGCCACATCAAGATGTGCGGAGTGGTACAGCCTTTTCTCTCCGGAGCGATCTCGAAAACCATCAATCTTCCCAACGAGTCCTCGGTGGAAGAGATCCTGGAGGCTTATATTCAAGGCTGGAAGCACGGGATGAAATCGGTGTCCGTCTATCGGGACGGATGTAAAATGGTGCAGCCGCTTTCCAACAAGGAGAAAAGCCAACCCGTTAGCGGACCCCAACAGCGGAACATGCCCAAGGACCATCCCGCCCTGCAGCACGAGTTTCGGATCAAGGGCTTCAAGGGTTTTTTGACCATGGGTCTGTACCCGGAGGACAAGGAGTTGGGTGAAGTCTTCCTCAATTTTGCCAAACAAGGCTCCACCCTTCAAGGGATGGGCATGGCTTGGGCAATCGCCATCTCGATGGGTCTGCAACGTGGCGTGCCACTGGAGGACTACGTCCGCATGTTCGCTCATATGAGCTTTGAGCCGGCTGGATATACCGACAATCCTCAGATCCCTTTTACCACGTCCATCCCCGACTATATGGTCCGTTATTTGGCAACCCAGTTCCTCAGTCCTGAGGTTCAGGAGGCTTTGGGCATCCACAACGTGAAACCGAATGGAAGTATTCAGGACGGTGTGCAGGTGAGCTTCTCCGACCAGGCAAATCGGCCCAAGAGCACCAGCGCTACCGAGCGGCTGCTGCAGGAAAGTAACCGGGAATCCCACACCTGCCTCACTTGCGGGAATCTCATGCAGCGAAACGGCAACTGCTACGTTTGCGGTGTCTGCGGAAGCACCTCAGGCTGCAGCTAG
>JACZQQ010000061.1 GCA_022545645.1 Acidobacteriota bacterium
ACGTTGGCCTGGTTAGGAATTAGGGGAATGTCCTGGGTGCTATTCGCCAGTCATGGGACCCCACTGATTATGGCCATCATCCGAGGGTCGGGCTTGACGGCTAGCTCAACAGCCCCGGGAGAAAAGCAACAATTGATGGAGATTCGGCTGATCGAACAGCTGAGAAAAGAATTTGAATGGGCCCTGTCAAAGGGAAACGAGGTCTCTAATGCTTTCTTGCTTCCGCCCCTGCAGATTTTGGCTGCCTCAGTGAATTTCTGTACTTTTCTTTTTACCTCCATCCCCATCTTTGAAATTCCCCTGACCAAGTTGGATCAGATCATGAATTCCAAGGGCTTACTGGAAAACGCATTCCCTCAATCCAAAAAGAAGGAACAGGCTTGATTTTGAAAATGAGATCAAGAATATCCGCCTATTCTGTTGCATTGGTTCTGGTTCTTTGCTTAAGCAGTTGTATTCCTGATTATTTTCTCACCGAACCTCAGCCCCGGCTGATTCTGTTTGTCGGTGTGGATATCAGCGGTTCCTTCCTCAAGAGCAAGTACTTTGATGATTCCCTCCATTTTCTGGCTCACTACCTGTACGCCCACATCAAGGGTGTGGATGGTCTGGAGGTGCCCAAAGAACTCTTTGTGGGCTCCATTGGAGGTTCCAATGTGGGAGAGGCAAAGACCCTCTTTCCCATTCAGACTTTCGAATACCTGACGATTCCGGAAATCCATGCCAAGCTGAAGGAAATTTTCCCCAAGAATAAAGTGAATGAGTTCACGGATTTCAATGCCTTTTTTCACCATATCAGTGAAACCGTGACCAATCGCAAGCTGATCTTGAGACCTCTGGCCATTGTGCTTTTAAGCGACGGAATTCCAGATGTTCCGGAGGCGGATCGAAACGAGGCCTTCAAGACCATTATTCTCAAGCCACTCGAAAATCTGTCCAGGAATATAGTGATCCGGCTTTTGTATACCGATGCTCAAACGGGCGACCAGTGGACCAGTCTGGTGTCCAGAAGGCGGGTCAAGATCCTGACCCAGGATGCCGTTGTGATGAAGGAATGGCGCGATCCCAGCATCATGATTCCCGGCAAGAACTTTGAGGATCAGGATCGCTTTTTCGACTGGGTCAAGGATCAAGTGGACTTTCCCGTCCGATTGAGACGAGTGGATTAAGATTAGGGACAGGCCCCTGGGGGCCTGTCCCTAATCTCAATCCCGGCTGACCCCTACGAGGAAAATGTAGGTACAGACTGTCCCTACGTTTCCCTTCTACGTTTCCCTTGACAGCTGATTTCCTTTGCCTTTACACCCCTCCACGCGTAACATTGAGCAGAGACACGCCCTGAGGGGACTTCATGATCGGACAGACCCTCTCCCACTACAAAATCATCGAAAAAATCGGTCAGGGAGGAATGGGTGAAATCTTCCTGGCTCAGGACACCACACTGGACCGCAAAGTCGCGCTGAAATTCCTTCCCCAAGAGCTGCAGCAAGACTCCACGGCTCGAAAACGTTTCCTTCGGGAAGCCAAGTCGGCCGCTGCCCTGGATCATCCCTATATCTGCAAAATCTACGAGATTGGCGAAGCGGAGGAGAAATCCTTCATCTCCATGGAGTACATCCAGGGAACCACCCTGCAGGAAGAGTTGCTCAAAGGGCCTCTTCCTCTAAAAGAAGCACTCGAGAAAGCCACAGAGATTGCCGAGGCACTGGAAGCGGCACACAAACAGAAGATCGTCCATCGGGATTTAAAACCGTCAAACATCATGCTCACGCTTGATGGTCATGTGAAAGTGATGGATTTTGGATTGGCCAAGCGGGTGACTCCGGCTGAGGGAGGCCAGGAAGAAGAGATGACCACGGCACTCACTCGAGAGGGTGCCCTTTTGGGGACCGTCCCTTATATGTCCGTCGAGCAAGTCCGTGGTCAAGCGGTCGACACCAGGTCCGACATCTTCTCCTTTGGGGTGGTTCTTTATGAAATGCTTACCGGGGTGAATCCCTTCAAGAAGGATGGGCAGATCGAGACGGCCCATGCGATTGTCAGTGAAACTCCCCCCCCACTCAGTCAATACACCGATGACATCCCTGTAGTGCTTCAGCACACCGTGAAAAGGATGTTGGCCAAGGATCCCACCCGTCGGATTCAGAGCGCCATGGACATCCGAAATGAGCTGGAAGAGCTCAGGGGGGATCTGAGCTCGGGGCTGGTTCAGGAGGCGGTCCTGCGCGGACCCCGATCAGCGGTCCAAAAGCGGGTTGCGGTGGTGGCAATAATCTTAGTTTTGGCGCTGGCGGGACTTCTGTTTTACCTTGTGCAGACACCCCAAGACAGGGTTCCCCGACTGGTCAACCCGCTTCAGGTGACCTTCGCCCTTGGCGTTGAGAACTTTCCCACCTGGGCTCCGGATGGAGGGCGACTGGCCTATGAATCGAATCAAGACGGGAGCTGGGATATTTGGGTGGCTCAGTTGGGGGGCGGAGAGCCGGTAAACCGGACGGCCGATCACGCGGGGCCGGATCGCTATCCCAGTTGGTCCCCCGATGGCCGTCAGATTGCGTTTTTATCTCAAAGGGATGAAACCTGGGGCTTGTATACGATGGCCGCCGTGGGAGGAATGCCGCGCAAGGTGCTCTCGCTGGCTATCAACCCTACCTACTATAGGGGAGCGCCTCAGTGGTCAGTCGATGGAGCGGAGATCGCGGTTGCCGTTTGGGATTCCCCGAACAGTTACGCTGAAATCGTCTCCGTGCAAACGCAGGAAACGCAGCGAATACCCTTTCCACAGCATGAGGGCAATCCCTGCCTGGATTTGAGCTGGTCCCCGGATGGACGGCTGTTCGCCTACGTGGAGGCCGATGGAGACGCGGCGGAAGTTACTCGCTTGTGGACCATGCCTTCCTCGGGTGGCGAGGCCATCCCGGTGACCGATGGCCGTACCAACGACCGGAGTCCCATCTGGTCGGCGGACGGGCGTCAGCTCCTATTTATCTCAAATCGGGGCGGGACCATGGATCTTTGGCAGCAGCGCATGGGAGAAGAGGGAAAGCCTGTGGGTGAGGCCGAGCCGGTCACGACGGGGCTGGGGATCCGCTCGGCCGTCTTCTCTTCTGATGGCGCCAAGGTTGCCTATTCCCAAGGTCGTCCCGTGGCCAACGTGTGGCGCGTTCCCATACTGATAGACCGAACGGCCAACTGGGCGGATGCCCAGCAGATTACCTTCGATAACGCGCTTATAGAGTTCTTCGATCTGTCGCCCGATGGCAAGCGCCTTGCCATGAGCTCAGATCGGGCGGGAAACCAGGATCTGTGGATCCTTCCCAGTGAAGGAGGGCAGCTGACGCAGCTGACGACCGATCCCACTGACGACTGGTCTCCCCGCTGGTCCCCGGACGGCGAGGAGATTGCCTTTTATGCCTATAGAAGCGGCAACCGGGACGCTTGGGTGATGCCCTCGGGGGGTGGACCGGCCCGCCAGCTGACTTCTCATCCGACAGAGGAGACGATTCCCACCTGGTCTCCCGACGGCCGAGAGATCGCCTTCATCTCACGGCGAAGCGGCAACCGTGACATCTGGATTGTCGGTGCAGAGGGCGGAGAGCCTCGGCAGGTCACGGTGCGGCCTGCGGACGACACTATCACCGACTGGTCTGGGGATGGGAGGTGGCTGGTCTTCCAGTCGGAATCTCGCCTCTTTCGGATCTCGCCGGCGGGAGGTCAACCCGAGCTTCTTGTCGAAGTACCGGCTGCTCTCTTCGGAGCTCGACTGTCGCCCGATGATAAGGTGCTTTATTATCTCGGACGGGATGACAACCTGTGGGCCTTGTCGCTGAAGGAGGGTAGCCAATATCCCATGTCCGATCTGGCGGGACGAAGAGGGACCCTGGGATGGGGCGTGGCTACGGACGGTCAGTTTCTTTATTTCAGCTGGGCGGAAGAGACAGGCGACATCTGGGTCATGGACGTGACCGAAGAGAGCCGCAACTGAGTAGGGTACATCGAAAGGAATGAAACGATGATGAAACAAGAGGTTCGGATCGATCGAGAAAAGAAACAATCGGGGAGAAAGACTCTGGGCAAATTGCTCGTTCTGGCTTCCCTTTTGGTCCTGCACTGGCCGACTCCGGGGTTGGCTCAAGAGAGCCAGATCTTCAGGCTGGTCACGTTTTCAAGCGCAGGTGATTCTCGGCTGGGGGCCACTCAGGGTGAGGGACAGGCCGACATTGTGGACGTGCATCATGCCATCCAGTATTTGATGCGGGAGCAACCGGGTGCGGTGCGTGACCTTCCTTATATACCCGCTGACATGAAAACCCTGATTGAGGCCGGCAGCGAGTCGATCCGTGCGGTCAGAAACGTCTATCAGACCATCACCCGTCTCAAGGCCAGCACCCGCTTCGCAGAGCCGGGCGGCGCCGAGCGGGTGTTCTATCCGCCGACGTCGGTACGTCTGCTTTGCCCCATTCCCAATCCTTCCAAGATCATCGGAATGGCCGGAAACTACGCTCGCGAGGGCGATCCTCCCGAGTACCCGAGCGCCTTTTTAAAGTCGGTTTCGGCCCTCGTGGGCCATGAAGAGGTGATCGATCTGGCTGGCCTGGTGACGGTGGGGGTTCACGAGCCGGAACTCGCTTTGGTGATCGGTAAGAGAGCCAGGAATGTTCCCGAAGCACAAGCTTTTGACTATGTGGTGGGCTACACCATTGTCAACGACGTGACCGCCCGCGATTTGCCCCAGGGAAACCACCCGGCCCAGGGCTCAGCTATCTCAAAGAGCCTGGATACTTTTGCTCCTTGTGGGCCCTATCTGACCCTTAAAGAAGATGTGCCCGATCCGCACAACCTGGCCATTGGGGCCCGCATCAACGGCCAGGCTTGGGAGATCCCCAATGCCAACACCCGACACCTGATCTTCAAGATCCCCCAGATCATCGCTTACTTGAGCCAACGGATGACTCTGATGCCTGGCGATATTATCGCCACTGGGGTTCCTGCACCTGTGGTTCCCTTGCGGGCCGGGGATACGGCCGAGATGATCATCGAGAAGCTGGGGACGCTCCGCAACCGGGTCGTGGCCAAGCAATAGATCGGACCTGACGGTTCAGACCATGAGGATCGAACAACCGGAGGAAGAAAGGAAAGACTTATGGAAACATCTCATTCAGTTCCCAACGTGAAAAAGCTCATCATGGTTCCGGCGTTGATCGCGCTGGCCATTACCATCGTTCGTTTGGTGGGTGAACTGGCTGGGGGTTCATCGGTCCTTTTTAACCGCGAAGCAGGCGGGGGAGGAGCACTGGTGGGCATTGTTTGGCTGGTGCCCATCTTTGGGGTCTACTTTGCCATCAAGTTGGTGCGCCAAGGTTCTGGGCCGGAGAGCGCTGGCAAAGTGATCGTACTGGCCCTTGCGGGGCTGGTCATAGCAGGTGTGGCTACTGCCCTGATCTTTAGTCTCTTTGGGGATCCCAATGTCAGCGTCAGTTTCGGCGGAGCAATCGGTCAACAGCTGGGAATTGCCATTGCCTCCCTGGTGGTCGTCTTGATCTTGCGCAAAGGGTGGCCGGCTTTCTTTCAAACCATGTTGAGCTACGCCTTCGCCTCACGCATTCCTGTGTTGATCGTGATGTTGATCGCCATGCTCGGCGATTGGGGCACCCATTACGAACTGGGCCCTGCCGGTTATCCGGAGATGGGTTTCCTGACCAAGTTCATCTTGATTGCCCTGTTCCCCCAAATGACCTTCTGGATCATGTTCACTATGGTTTTTGGGACGCTGTTTGGCGGCATTGCTGCGGCCTTGGTCCGACCCAAGGTCACTGCGGAGGCTGATGTAGATGTGGCCCAACCCCTTGGGGAGGTTGATGAGGGTGTGGGCCAGGCTCCTGACGACAACCCAGCAAAGGCCGCAGATACTACCTGACTGCGTTTCGCCCGGTCGGCGACTCCCGTCCTTGCCAGCACGGCCCCGGCCTATGCCAGGCTCGCCTTCACCCGTTCCGGGGTAAAAGGAACTCTGCGAATGCGAGCACCGGTGGCGTCGAAAATCGCATTGGCAACGGCGGCGGCAACCTGTCGAGTGGAAGGTTCCCCCGCACCCGTGGGTGCAATTTCGGGCCGATTGATCTGAACAACTTCGATCGACTCGGGCGCCTCCGTGGAGTCGAGAATCGGGTAGCTCAGCCAATCGATACTGGTCACGTTGTTGCGGTCAAACTGGACTTCCTCCTTCAGTGCGCGACTCAGTGCCTGGATGATATTGCCCTCGACGGTTCTCTTTAAACCATCGGGATTAATAATCAACCCGCAGTCATGAGCCACCACGAATCGCTTGGCCCAGACCCGACCGCTCTGCCGGTTGACTTCGACTTCGGCCACCGTGGCCACTGTGGTTCCCCCACGAGAGGCATAGGCAATACCCCGGCCTGTTAGAACATCCCCACTCTGTCGATCCCGTCGGGGGGAGGTCCGTGTCTCCCAGCCGGCTGCCTTGGCAGCTGCCTCGACCACGGCGATATCGCGAGGATCGGTCAGATACTTCAGGCGGAACTCGACCGGATCCTGACCCACGGCTGCTGCTATCTCGTCGATGAAAGACTCGCTGGCGAAATGAACCTGAGGGCCCTGGGGATCTCGAAAATGGGCGGTCCGGAGCGGGGAAGCCGTCTCCAGAAAGGGCGGAATGGTTCGCCAGAAGTGCAGCTTGGTGGGAAAGTCGTAGGACTCCGAGGGCGTACCGTAATTATGGCGCGTGTTCTTGGGCCATCCGACCAGCAAGCCCGCCAGCGTGTCGCTGGGACTGGCCTCGTTGGAGCGCACATCCCAGGCAGAGAAGCCCTTGGCCTGGAAACGGTGGGCGATCACATTGCCTGCCGCATCGAGTCCGGCGCGAAGAGTGATGACGGATGCTGGTCCTTTCGGATCCCATCCGTGTCCCTCATGGCGCATGCCCTGGACCCGAACCGGTCGGCCAATGGCTTGGGAAAGCACTGCAGCATCCATGGCCGCATCACCCGCGTCGTTGCGACCGTAGGAGCCGGGACCCGGCACCCAGATGCCTCGTACCTTTTCCACCGGTAATTCAAGGAGTTTGGCCACACCTTCACGCGTCTTGTGGGCTTTTTGTGAACCCGTCCAGACCGTCGCGCTGTCGCTTCGGGCATCGACCACGGCACATGCCGGTCCCATAGAAGCGTGGGACTGGAAGGGATGCTCATATTCGGCCTCGATGATTCTGGCTGCCCCTTCCAATGCCTTGTTTACGGGTCCTTCGTCAACGGGGACTCTTCCACCGAAACCACCACCTGCGTTTTCCTCCACGTGGGGTGTACGGCGGATGTAATCGTAAAGATCATCCATCTCGGGAAAGGGCGGTTCGACCTCCGACCAGGTGACCTTGAGTTGTCGGGCTGCATTGATGGCACCCCATTCCTCCGGGGCCACCACTCCGATGAAGTCCTTAACCCGTACCACCTTGGCGTCGGGAATATCGCTGATCGAATCCTGGTCCCACCCGGTGGGCCTGGCGCCCGCTACAGGCGGCCGGATAACACGGCCGTGCCACATTCCGGGTCTTTTGATGTCCGTCACATAGGGAGTCTGTCCGAAGACCTTTCCCGGAACATCTATGCGAGGCATCGATTTGCCGACCACCTTGTACTGATCATGCGTCTTTGGCTTGGCTTTGCCTGTGGCATTCAAGGCATTGCCTAACCTCTCATTCCATTCCAGATTTACATGGAAGTATTTTCCGCCGATCAGCTCCTCGTATTTCACCTGTCGGGAAGACTGATTCTTGGCCTGGATGATGCCGTCGGTGACCGTCAGCCCCTCGGCGGGAACACCCAATTTCTCGGAGGCCATATCGAGTAGGACTCTTCGTGCCTCAGCTGCGGCATTGCGAAGCGGTTGCGCGCCGCTCCGAATTCCCGTACTGCCACTGGCGCCTCCTTGATCGAGGGTGTATTCGGTATCGCTCATCAACACCCCGACACGCTCAAAGGGAACATCCAGCTCGTCAGCGACGATTTGTGCAATCGCCGTGTCGACTCCCTGGCCCATGTCCATCTTGCCGAAATAGGCGGTCACTTTGCCATCTGCTGCAATGCTCAGATAGGAATCGAGCTGATCCGGCATAAGAGGCGGCTTGGAAAGGGACCCGCCATCCTGGGTCGCCGCAACTGCCCATCCGGGCATGCCGAAGGTGACGACTAAAGCTCCGCCGCCCTTGAGCAGGTCACGGCGCGTAAATTTAAAGTTGGCTTGCTTCGTCATATCCATTCCTCCTCTAGGCCATTGCCTTAGCTGCACGATTGACGGCTCGGAGAATCGACATATGGGTGCCACAACGGCACTTGAGGCTGGAAAGGCTCTGCCGAATCTCAGCATCGCTGCGGCGAGGATTCTCTTCCAGCAGTGCTACTGATGTCATCAGCCAACCACTGATGCAGTAACCGCACTGGGGCACCGCCTCCTCGATAAAAGCCTTCTGCACGGGATGAGGATTCTCAGGGGTCCCCAGGCCTTCAATGGTTCGGATCTGACGACCCTGGGTAGATCGAACTGAAGTCATACAAGACCGCATCGCTCTGCCATCCACGATGACCGTACAGGCCCCACACTGGGCCAATCCGCAACCGAACTTGGGCCCCGTGACGTCCAACTCATTGCGCAGCGCGTACAGCAGTGGCATGTTTGGGTCCACCTCGAGGTCATAAGACTTGTTGTTGACGTTCAGAGATATTCGCTCTTTCGTCGCCATTTTGTCCTCCTTAAACTATTGGGTGTGCCCTCAATGAAATCATGTCGTGTGAACTTTTTGCAATAGTATCATGACGCGCTGAAATCCAAAATCCAAAATCCGAAACTAATTCAAAATCCAAAACCTGGAATGCCGATCTGTTCTCTTTCTTTCTCTCTGCACTCGCCCCCCTGTAAACTGTGACAGTTGTCAGGTGGTGGTTGTCTGTGGTCTGCTGTCAGTTGCCAGTTGTTTCTGAGGATCATGAGCGATATCAAGCAAGCCTACAGGATACTGGGATTGGAGAGCGATGCTTCCTTTAAAAAGGTCATGGAAGCCCATCGCGACTTGGCCGTTGTCTGGGATCCCAGGCTTCATGAAAACAACCCTCGATTGCATCGAAAGGCCACCGAGAATCTTGCTCGGGTGAACGAAGCCTTTCAGTTGATTCGGGGCCGCCACCTGGGAACTCAGATTGAGCCGGAAGAGGAACTCGAGGAGCCCGTTGAGCAAGCCGGTGCCGAGTCGGAAGATCGAGAGTCTTCCCTGTATGAGGAGATCTTCTCGGATAGGGAAGCCGAAGCCAAGAGAAAGATGCCGATTGGGAAGATAGTTGCTTCGGTTTTGGCCTTGATGATCGTCCTGACCTACTGGAGTGGCTCCCGCGAAGGGGATCAGACTTCGAATTCCGCTGAGCAGACGCCTCAGGGGACGGAAGGCCTTCTGGAAGTGGAGATAAAAGATGGCTCTGTAAAAATCTCCTCCCCGGAACCGGCTGCCGCCGAAGCTATGGGGGCATCGGGTGGTACTGTCGAGAGAATCCCCGAAGTCAGCCCTGCCGTCAGCTCATCGTCAGAACCTCTGATCGTTCCCACGCTCAAAAAGGAATCTGCCCCGCCAGTGCCTCCTTCCCCGGCAGATGCTCCAAGAAGGGAGGCTCCCGTCGTGGAGCAGGACACTCCCGAGCCGGGCAACAGGCCGGTCTTACAGCGGACAACACCTGTATCGCACCCGGAGGTTGAGAGTCCCACCTCTGCAGAGATTCGGGAAGAGGAACGTTCCCAAGAGGCCTTTCAGATGCTCAAGGACAAGTCGATGGTGGCTCAAAAACTGATTGAAGGAGAGCTCCAGGAGGATTTTGTCTACCAGGAATGGAATTTGGTGCGTGCCCGGGGACCGGAGTTCTGGATCGATCTGATCGCCCAGCGGTCGAGCGACCAGGGGGAACTTCATCTCATTTGGTCGGTAAACACGGAAACCGGTGTGGTGATCCCGATGAGTCAAGCAGCTCGAGATCTCAATGCTGAGCTTTCAACGGAACGCTGATTGACCGCACGACCGCACCACCTCACGAAGTGACGACAGCACGAACGCACGGCAAGAATAATCCCGGTCCCGGGATTATTCTTGCTGCACTCCGGCCAGCAGAAACGATTTCATGGCGATCTGCTTGCCATAACAGAGGAGGAGATCACCGGGAAGAACTTCGAAGTCGCCCTCCGGATTGGGGATGATGAGGGTATTCCGGTTGATGCTCAGTACCAGAATGTCGCGAGCGCGTAACCCGGTCTCCACCAGGGTTTTATTAGCAATCTCGGAATCGTTGCCTACCGTTATTTCCGCTATTTGAAAACCGCGAGCCAGCGTCAGCCGTTGCCTGATGTCAATTTCCTCAAAAATCACCTGATCCTCTAAATGCTCGATGATGGCGCCTGCCACGTCCATCTTTGTGGCCTTTTCGATGCCCTGCAGGCCGGGGGAGGAATTGACCTCCATGATCTGAGGCCCGTCCTTGCCTTCAAGCATATCCACGCCGGCAACATGCAAGCCGATGATTTGGGCTGCTCTGACCGCCGTACGCTCGTAGAGTTCATCCAGCTGGACCGCCTGTACGGATCCCCCTCTGTGCACATTGCTTCTGAACTCCTGTCCTGCAGCCTGTCGCCTCATGGCGCAAACGACACGATCCCCCACAACGAAAGCCCGAATGTCGCGTCCCTTGCTCTCTGAAACGAATTTCTGAATGAGAACGTTCTGTTTGGTGCTCTGGAGAGTCTCGATAATCGCCTCTGCGGTTTTGAGATCCTCAGCCAGGATGACCCCGATACCCTGTGTGCCTTCAAGAAGTTTGATGATGACGGGAGTTCCACCCACTCTTTCGATTGCGGGGAGAACGTCATTTTTGCTGCGCACAAAAGCCGAGGGAGGAATCCCGATGTCATGTCGACTCAAGATCTGAAGGCAGCGCAGCTTATCCCGGGCCACAGCAATGGCCTGGGAAGAATTGAGAGGAAAGACACCCATCTGCTCAAACTGCCGCACCACAGCGGTTCCAAAGAAGGTAATCGATGCGCCGATTCGAGGGATAACGGCTTGGAAAGGCTCGCACAGGTGGGTTCTGTGGGTCAGCGATGGCTGGGCCTGTTCAACGTGAATGCCCAGTTCAAGGGTGTTGAGGACCTCCACCTGGTGCCCATGTTCGGTGGCAGCTTCACAGAGTCGGCGGGTGCTATAAGCTTTGGGACTTCGGGAAAGGATGGCGATTCTCATCTTAAAATACTTCCGCGATCAACTGTTCAAAGAATATTTTCTGGTGGGATCAATAAGAAAATCACCCTCCAGAGCCCTTCGACCCAGCAGGGCCCGACACAGCATGTTCTCTCTGCACACCAAACTGAATTCGACAGGTTTCACGATCGGTCCAATTTTCACCTGGACCAGCACCATCAATCGATTCCGAGTCTCCCCCGTGCTGGACCGGATGGACGTCCTTCTGCTAATCGATGCTTCAATGATCCGCTTCCGGTCCCTTTTCTTTCGGTCCAGAACCACTTCAAAGCGGACCCGGCCTTCCGGCAATATTTCGGAGCTGGCAACATCAATGGCGCTGCTCCTGGCACCGGTGTCCATTTTTGCCCGAAGCTCGGTGATGCCCCATTCCGGGATGGAAATCGTCTCACGCCAGCCAATGATGAGCTTACTGTTCTGTTCCGATTCAGGCTGATCTTCTCGATTCCGTTTACTGCTCATTTTACCTGCCGCCACTTTCTCCGCTATGGTAGATAGCCCTCGTTACAGTGTAACCTTTACGGGGCGGTGGCATCTAATCCTTTGCCCTATCGGGGCTAGGATTCACAAGATCAGATTATGCAGCTAACATTTAGCCTTCCATGATTCGTGTTCTCAATCTTTCCAAGTCCTACGGTTCCAACCTACTCTTGGATGACATCAACTTTCTGATGAATCCGGGCGAGCGGCTCGGACTTATCGGCCGCAATGGCCATGGCAAGACCACCCTGTTCCGGCTCCTTCTCGGAACCGAGAGGCCGGATGGCGGGGAGATCGTGGTGCCCAAACATTACCGGATCGGTCACCTGTCCCAGCATCTCGAGTTCAGCCAGGACAGCGTTCTGGCCGAGGTCTGCAGAGCACTTCCCGGGTCGGAAGACGGCACCGACCTCAGTTACCGGGCGAAAGCCGCGCTGCACGCTCTGGGGTTCG
>JACZQQ010000278.1 GCA_022545645.1 Acidobacteriota bacterium
CCAAATTGAACGAGAGGAAAGGCATGCTCTTCCCTGAAGTGAATCACGGGCCCTCGCAGGATCGAAGTGTGTTTGAGATCAAACTTCAAGTGGCTGGGCCTGAATACTGGGGGCTGGAAGCTGGACTCGGTTTCGACGACCTGGAACGGGTCTTCTTCTTCCGCACTTTTATTCACAACGCTGGGAACCAGGAGGCGCAGGGTTTCCAGAAGGGTTTGAGAAGTGAAGTGACGCGATTCGGCATCTTGTGGAAAGTATTCCAGCAGGGAGAGATTGGAGTCGGACAAATAGCGTTCCAGCACATCGCTGACCTGTTTGGAAGTGATCTGGGTGAGCAGCTCCACCTCACGGTCACGCTGAAGGTAGTCTCCCATCGCCTCATAGCGGGCCAGTGCGTTGGCTCTCTGTTCAAGCTTCTGGAGTCCCAGATAGTGATCCTTCAACAAGAGTGTTTTAGCACGGTCCAACTGGGCAATCGGAATTCCTCGTTGTTTGAGTATCTCCAGTTGGGCCAGCACCTCAACTTCCGCACCATCGACCCTTTGCAGATGAGGAGTCACCAGGAAAAACAGAGTTCCTTTGCCCTGAAGGGCCTCCACTTCAACACGAACATCCGCGGCCGTACCGTCCTCCCCGAGCATCGACTGCTTCAAAAGTGCACCACGCCCTCGCCCCAGAATGTAGGAAAGGACCAGCAGCGGATAGTAATCATCGTGATCAGGCCCCGGAATCCGATAGGCGAAAAGCACATAGGGCTGCAGGTGGTTCCCACGCAGGTGAAGATACCGAAACGAGGTTTGCCCGACCGTCGATGGATCAGGAGAGTTCTCCTTCGAAACCTGGGAGGCTTTCTTCGATGATCTCAAGGAGCCATAAACTTCCACCACCCTCTCCAGGATCCTCTCCCGGCGCACCGCTCCTGAGACAACCAGAATGACATTTCCAGGGTAATAGTGAGCTTCATGAAAACGAGTCAACTGTTGAAGGGTGGAATCCGTCTGTGCCAGCCCCGTGACACTCTTCTCCAAAGAAAGCAGATCTCCCCATCGCTGCTCCGGATAGGCCAACTCCAGAAGTTTTTGCCTGGCAAAGACCTGTGGCAAATCCAGCTGGAGGAATCTCTCTTTCAAGAGGATTTCTACCTCCCGGCCGATGGCACCTAAATCAATTTCAGGAGCCTGCAACAATGCGGCGTGAAAATCCAGAGTCTTCAGAACATTTTCAGCCGGAACAGAAGAAGAAAAAATAGTGCTGTCGTAGTGGGTGGAGATCTTCAGCACGGCTCCCAAGCCAACCATCTCCGAAACCACTTCGCTTCGATGCCGATAGAGTCGCTCGAGAAGGTGACTGACTCCGATATTCCCTGCCTCTTCCTGTGAGTAACCTGCCCGGATATAGGTCACCACAGTCGCCAGCGGATCCAGCGCCTGTTCTTCGATCACAATCGTCAAACCGTTTCGCAGAACGACTCGGGTTAAACTTCCCTTGTCTTCCCTGAACTCAAATGCTTTGAAATACTCTGGAGTCTGAGTGGCTCCAGGTGGACTGACGGCCAGGGACTCGGCTTCCAAAGAGGCCATCGGCACCCCGGAAAACAGAAGGAGAATCAGCCACTTCATACCCGAATCGTATCAACTCCAGAGCCGGAAAAGCAATGGAGGGGCACTTCCCAGTGGGAGAGGTTTTCTGTATGGTAGTGGTTAGAAGGCGGGAAATGAAAACCAAGGAATTAGGACAGCAGCAGATCATCCAGGGACTCAAGGATGCTGATTCAGAAGTCATTGATGACTTCATTCAGCAGTTCTCTCGACCTCTCTTTGGCGTGATCCTCAACTACACCAAGAATCCGCCTGATGCTGAGGAGATTCTGCAAGACACCTTGCTCAGGGTCATTCGTAAAATCGACACCTTTCGCCAAGAGAGCGACATCTGGCCCTGGATGAAGCGAATCGCCATCAATAACTCCATCATGTGGCTGAGAAAACGCCGGGCCAGTCGTGGACGGGAGATCCAACTGGAGGACTTCGCTCCCACTTTCTCCGAAGATGGCCACCTCCACGGTTCAGTCTTCCGCTGGTCGGTGGATCCAGAAGATGTCATTCTGAATGCAGAGCTGGCAAGCCAGCTCTACGAGGCCATTCAGTCGCTACCCTTTGAATATCGCGTCCCGCTGGTTCTGAGGGATACCGAAGGGTATCCGATCAAGCAGATTGCTTCCCTGCTGGGGCTCAAGGAAGCCACCGCCAAGACCCGAATTCACCGGGGTCGGCTGGCCGTGCGCAGGAAATTGGCAGACTATCTTGAGGGCAGAGGATGAGACACTATTTGAACTGCAAGAACTGTTTTGACTTGTTGATGGATTACCTGGAGGACAGTCTCGATTCTGAAACCCAGAAAAAACTGGACCAGCATTTCGCTGAATGTTCTCCCTGCCTCAATTTCCTGGAGTCGTATCGAGACTGCTCGAAGATGGCCCAGCAACTGCGAGATCAGCAAGTGGAAATCCCGAAGGAACTGGAGAACCGTCTCAAGACCTTCCTGCATGAGCAGATGTAGGCTAGGACGATTGAGCGCTTCCTTCCTTCTGTTATACTCCTCCCTTCCCCAATCACTGTGCTCGCTTAGCTCAGTTGGCTAGAGCACCTGGCTTACATCCAGGGGGTCGGGGGTTCGAGTCCCTCAGCGAGCAAACAACCCGTCCAAACTTTGAATTGCTTTCCTCTAATATTCATCTTCGCCGGTCGTAACCGGCCATGTGTGAAGCGGTCCTGATCCTGTCCCCAACATTTTGTGACATTGAGAGTCGACTAAATCAATCAAATTCCTGCTTACGAAAGCCGAGCAGAAAAGGGTTTTCAAGGGGTGTGCAAAAATCTGTGGATAATCTGTGAACTGTCTTCTCGAAAAAACATCAAACTGAGCTTTCTGGCAGAAACCACTGTTTGCACATTCCGTGTGCAGCGGAATTTTTTCCTTTTTCTCTTGCTTCAAAGTGAGCAAAGGATAGACTCACACTTGTCCCAAGGGGTAAAGGGAACGCGCTGAGCCTGCCGTGACCCCGAGTTCGTTAGATGTGTCATTGGAGTTCGCTTCGATAGCAAGGAAACGAACAAAGGGAAGAGTCAAAGTCAGCTTGCTTCGGTGAGCTAACAATGACTTCACCGAGCTGGGTTGAAAACCAACGATCTTCGGAATGTTGGAAGGAGATCTCAGCACCGGATGCATGCAGGTTAAGGTGGATGAGTTTTCCGGGGTTGTTAGTTGCTCTCCTTGGAGGGTGTGGTTGGACTCTCCATCCCAACCAGAGAGTCAGCTAAGGGCTCAAGGAAATACTTACGTCGCCGAGAATGCGTGTCTCCAGTTATTTCTTGGGGCATTTTGTGCACTGACGTTAGGGAGGGAACAT
>JACZQQ010000279.1 GCA_022545645.1 Acidobacteriota bacterium
GATTTCAGTCTATCGAAGACAAGAAACTCTCTTTGAGTGCCGGACAGGCCGTTTCGCTGGATCTGATACTGGAGGTTCAGGAAGCCGAGCAGTCCATTACCGTGATCGGTGAGGCAGCGCCGTTGGATCTCTCCAGCCCTCACTTGAGCTCCATCGTGAATGAGGTTTCCTTCTCCTCTCTTCCCATCAATGGCCGCAGTATTGACAGCCTGGCTCTGCTGGCTCCCGGAATGATCCCGGTGCGGGGCAAGGACACCCGCGCACTGAACGGGACAACTCAAGAGATCAGTGGAAACGGGGCCAGAGGCACTGAGTACCTGCTGGATGGGACCGATATTCAGCACCCTATTCTTAAGACCACTCCGGGTGGAGTTTCAGGATTGCTGCTGGGAATCGACACCGTGCAGGAATTTGAGGTTCTCAATGATGCCTACCCCGCTTACCTGGGAGGGAGTGGCGGTGCCACCGTCAATGTGATCACACGCCGGGGAACCCGCGATTGGCACGGGTCTGCTTATGGCTACTTTCGAAACAGCGCTATGGACGCCCGCAACTTCTTCGATCGAGATCCCTCCAACCCCTTCGAGCGGAGCGATCCCCCTCCCTTCAACCGCCAACAGTACGGAGGTTCCATCGGCGGACCGTTGCCCGGAGAGCAAAACACTTTTTTCTTCAGCTACGAAGGCCTGCGCGAGCGCCTGGGGATGACTCTGATCAACACCGTTCCCAACGATGATGCAAGAAACGGAATGGTGCCCCTTTTTGATGATCAAGGCAACCCAATTCTTGACGCTGATGGGAATCCTGTGCTTGAAGATGTCGGGGTGAACCCGGCCATAGAGCCCATTTTGGATCTCTATCCCCGGGCCAACGGTCGTGATTTTGGAGACGGCAGTGCCGAATATCTGTTCCAGCAGCAGCAGCCTACAGACGACCAGCACTTCAACGCCCGGACCGACTTTCAACTGACCTCGAGTGATTCGCTGTTTGTGCGCTATACCTTTCATGACAGCGAGAAGCTGGCTCCCTTTGAGGTCAGCATTGAGGGGTTTGACAGTGACCTCAGCTCCCGCAATCAGTATCTTACCGTGGAGGAGACTCATCTGTTTTCCTCACGGCTGTTGCACACCGCACAATTCGCCTACAATCGCGGGGCTTACACCAGCAATAGTGTGGCCAGTACTCCTGAATTGGCGGCGGCTCCGAAGTTGATCCCAGGGCGTCCCAACATGGGGCGCATCAACATTCGAGGCCTGACCGCCTTTGGCACCGACACCGCTGACGTGGATTTTCCCTTTAGCCAGTATCAGACCAGCAGTGCCTTTCAGTTCTCTTCCGGGAATCACGATCTTCGCTGGGGGTTTGACTGGAAGCATCATCGCAGCGATGACGCCTATAAGTTTTTCTTTGATGGCCTGCTGATCTATGAGAGCCTGGAAGAGTTTCTCATCAACGATACGGCGCGTTTTATCGGTGCCGAGGCGGGTGCCGATCCACAAAGAGCCTATCGTCAGAACCTTTTCGCGCTCTATGTCCACGATCAATACCGCTTCAGTCCGTCCCTGACCCTCAGTTACGGTCTGCGCTATGAGTGGTTTACGGTGCCCACCGAAAAGCTGGGCCGAATCTCCAATCTTCGCCAGCTGACCGATGCCGCTCCCACCGTTGGGGACCCTCTTTTTAAGAATCCCTCCCATTTGAACTTCGCTCCTCGGGTAGGACTGGCCTGGAACCTGGGTGGAGACCAAACCACTGTCTTGCGCACCGGCTTTGGGATCTTTTATGAGCCGATCCGGGAAAACATCTTCGGCTACCGGGTGAGGATCCAGACTCCTTTTACCACCGTGCGCACCATTATCGGACCTCCCTATCCTGACCCACTGGGAGGGGGAAGGGCTGGAAGGCCCCGCCAGGACCCCATCGAGTTCGAACTGTCGACTCCCTATATGATGCGCTATCACCTCGTGCTGGAGCAGGCACTGGGCCAGCATTTGGTTCTCCGGGTCGGATATTTCGGCTCCCGGGGAGTGCACCTGCCCCGGGTGGCTGACACCAATATCCCTGCACCCATATCGGTTGATCCGGATGGACGACTGGTTTTTGACACTGCCGGGAGACCGCAGCGCCCCAATTCCAATGTGGACGCGGTTCGTCTCAGCTCCACCGATGCCAACTCGGTCTACAACTCCCTGCAGATTGGCCTCACCCGGCGCTGGGAGTCGGGCTTTCAGTTCCTGTTCAATTACACCTACGGCCGCTCGCTGGATGATGCCTCGGCCTATCGTCGAGAATTTACCAACAGCCTTCCTGAATCACCCTATTACTATGACCGAAGGTCTCATCGGGGTCTTTCCAGTTTCCACATCGCTCATCATGCCGTGCTCCAGTACACCTGGGATTTACCTCTGAATTTCCCCCCAGCGAGCTTTGCAGGAATCTTGCTCAACGACTGGCAGACTGCCGGAATCGTGACTCTTTCAAACGGGTTTCCCTTCACCGGCAACGTGTCCTTTGATATTGCCAACAACGCTGTTCGTGAAGGGCACCGGCCCGATCTGGTGTCGGGGGCCGATAACAATCCCGTGCTGGGCGGGCCCGACACTTATTTCGATGTCTCCGCTTTCGAACTACAGCCCAGAGGACGCCTAGGGAAGCTGGGGCGAAATACCCTGATCGGACCCGGTTTCGCCACCCTCGATATCAGCCTGACGCGAACCGTCCCCATAACGGAGCAGCAGACTCTGCAATTTCGGTTGGAGGTTTTCAATCTTTTCAATCGAGCCAACTTCTCTCATCCTCAAAACCGGGGAGCCGGGGGAGGAGTGATCATCTTCAACAACCTCAGCGGCGTCCCTATTGGAAATGCAGCCACCATCTTCTCGACCACAAGTTCCTCCCGTCAGCTGCAGCTGGGATTGAGATACACCTTCTAGGAGAAGGTAAATTTCAAATCCTAAATTCCAAATTCCAAATCCTAAACATTTGGAGTCTCGAATTTGTTTGTGATTTGGAGCTTGGAATTTGTGATTTGTTTGGAATTTGGGATTTAGGATTTGGAATTTATCCGGTCACTGCACCGAAGAGACCATGCCGTGCCAGCGGCTCACCACGTCCAGATGAATTTCGAACTGGTCCAGAACTCGCCCGGCCACATGATTGACGATGTCGTCGATGTCCTTGGGGTGGTTATAGAAGGCAGGGACAGGGGGCAGGATAATGCTTCCCATTTGGGCCAGCTTCAGCATGTTCTCCAGATGAATCTGATTGAAAGGGGATTCGCGGGCCACCAGAACCAGCTTGCGGCGCTCTTTCAGGACCACGTCGGCGGCTCGATGGATCAGGTTGTCGCCTGCGCCGTGGGCGATGGCGGAAAGGCTTCTCATACTGCAGGGTACGACCACCAT
>JACZQQ010000280.1 GCA_022545645.1 Acidobacteriota bacterium
GTCACGAAATTAGAGCAGGTTTTACCCAATGCCCGAATCCTGGTTCGTCGCCCCTGGAGTTGGTTGGTGGGCGCCCAGTACGGATTAGGCCTCAAGGAAGGGGAAAAACTTCTGATCGTGGCCAGCCGCATCGAGCCGCTGGTGGCGCAGGCCATTGCGGTGGCGGCCCAGGAAATGGGGGTCACAACCGATGTGGTGGCCAGGGATGTCGCCAGCCTGTTGAATCGAATGGGTCGAAACGAGTTGGATTACGAGCATTTTGATCCCACCAACTATTTGGGACTTCGTGGGCTGATTTCCCGGGTGGTGCCCAGCTGGCTTGCCACCATGATTGAAGATTACGATGTGGTTCTCGGTTTTCAGGCCCGGGGCACCCACTATGGCAAGGTTGGAAAAAATTTGAATATTCGTTCCTCCAGCATCGATTGGTCCAGGGCCGAGGTATTGGCCTCGGCAGCCGTCAGCTACCCCGATGAACTGCTGGAACTGATCGCTGTGAAGACCTGGCAAAAGTACATCTACGGCAAGACGATTCACGTGACCGACCCTCTGGGCACTGATTTTACCTTTAGCCTGGATAACACCAACCGTGAGCGCTTCAAGGAGACTCGGGGGATGGCCACTTATGGCGAGCTTTCCCTGGATCGGCCCATTGCTCATGAAGTCCATCCGGACACCGAGCCCTATCTGACTGCCGAACCGGATGCGCGAGGGATTATGGTAACCCGGCAAGCGGGCTTGATTCCCACCATCAGGTTGTATGTGGAAGGTGGGCAGGTGGTCCGCGTTGAAGGAGGTGGAGCTGCAGGCGAGAACATCAAAACGGCTCTGGAGCGTTTCAAGAACATTCAATTTCCCGGCTACTATCCTGGGCCCGGTATCGGATGGATGGAGGAGATTGCCCTGGGAACCAATCCCAAGGTGGGTCCCGCCGGCCCCATACGAAGACGCTCGGGAATGCTTCATATGGCCTTTGGGACGGATCGTTACAACCGGGTCTCCGATGAGATTCCCACCCTTCCGTCCAACCACCGGGATATGAATTTCTTTTACTACGTCACCTTCGAGGTGGATGGCATCAAGCTGGTGGATCGAGGGCATCTGACGGTGCTGGATGATCCGGAAGTCCGAAGAGTTGCGGCCAAGTATGGCAATCCGGACGAATTGTTACGGGAGGATTGGATTCCTGAATTCGACGAACAGTCGGGTCAGATCCTTTACCCTCCCTATGAAAACGATTAACGAGCGAGGTACAACATGGCAAGAATTTGGGATGCCTTTCTGACGGAAAGGGATAAAAAGGTTTTCGGAGCCGCCGGATATGGACGCGAGGCTGAGCTCAAGGGGAGGCCTGCCCTTCTCGTTATCGACGTCAACTTTGGATTCGTGGGTGACCGTCCGGAAGAGATCTTGGATTCAATCTTGAAGTTTCCCAATAGCTGCGGTGCGGACGGCTGGCAGGCCATGGAGCGGCTGGTCCCGGTGCTGGAGGCGGCGCGTGGAAAATGTCTACCCATTTTCTACACCACAGGTGATCAAGAGCATCCGTTTCTGGATCGACACTCCTGGGGCGTAAAGAATAAGCGAGTGGACCAGTGGCGGGGAACTTCTCAAGAGACCCAACTTCAAGCCAATGAAATTCCCGACTTGATCGCTCCCAAGCCCGGGGAAGTGTGCATCACCAAGAAAAAGCCCAGTGCCTTTTTCGGCACACCTCTTTCCCAGTACCTGATCACGCTCGGTGTCGATCAACTGCTCTGTTGCGGCACCACAACCAGCGGTTGTGTTCGAGGCACCGTGATTGATGCCTTCTCTTTCGGATATCGCGTGGCCGTGATCGAAGACTGCACCTTCGATCGAGGTCAGGCCTCTCATGCCATCAACCTCTTTGATATGGACCAGAAATATAGCAACGTGGTGTCCTCTAAGCGGATCATCGAGTACATCGAAGGCTTGTCCGCAGACCTCTTCCCAGACTGGGCTGAGGCTGTGGTCTCCGTTGTCGTGTAAGAAAACAATGTCCACACAAGTTTCATCTATTGAGGAAGCGAGGCACTATGCCTGAAACAAAGTACGACGTGGCGATTGTGGGTGCCGGTTTTTCGGGACCCATTATGGCTGCCAAAATCGCTGAAAAGGGTGTGAATCCGCGAAACGGTGAGCGACTGAAGGTCGCGCTGATTGAGGCTGGACCTTACTTTAAGGGAGCCCCTCGACCCGGCTATGGTTCTCCTTTGCGGCGTCAGATGTTCACCAATCTGGAGGATGGTTACGCTGGGACCTACCTCTGGAACAATGACCGGAGCCTGGCCAAAATCGTGGGTGGAAGCTCGCTCCACTGGGGCGCCCAGGCTTTCCTGCCCTTTCCAGCCGATTATCTCCATTGGCAGCGGGAGACGGGTCTGGACTGGACCGAAGACAACCTGCGCAGCGCGGTGGCTGAAATCCGCCGGGAATTCAACATCCACCAATATCCGGACGAAATTGACACACCAGGCAACCAGCTTTTTTACGATGTGGCCAAGAAGATGGGGCTTGATCCAAAGCGGCAGGAGGGAGCCCGCCGGAACTGTATCTATTGCGGTTTTTGCAATAGCCCCATGATGTGTAAATACGATTCGCGCGCCAGCACCATGGTGACCTATATTCCGGTGGCCGAGAAGAACGGGGTGGATATCATTCCCGACACCTATGTGGAAAAGATCCGGATTGAAGCCCAAGGAGAACGGGGGATTGCCCGCTCGCTGCACTGCATTACAGACGGTTCTCGCTACGAAATTGAGGCCGATAAAATTATCGTCACAGGCGGCTATATGGGTTCCCCACTGCTGCTCCTGCGCTCCGGCTATGGGCCCCGGGAATGGAGGGGAAATCCCATCATCGTGGAAAATCCCAATGTCGGAAAACACATCGATGGGCATCCTCGTGCGGGGGGAGGTGTCAGCGCACTCTTTGACGAGCCGATGGGAGATGGAGAGTTAGGAAATATCGGGGGATATTTCATGATTCACGATGATCGGGCGGATGGTGAAGGGAGGCTCCTGTTCCGGGCAGGCTTTGGGAGCTCCCGCTTGCCCTCTCAGTCGGCCCTGAATACATTTGCGCCGCTTTATGGGCGCGAACACAAGAAGTTCATGCGCGAGAAGGGAGTCTTGCGCACCGGATCCCTTTCTCCCAGTGTGAGTAAGCCCTCGGGACGCTGGACTATCGATCCGGATGGAAAACTCCTCTATGGTGGCGACCACAGCCTGACCCTCAGACGGATTAAAGAGGGAGCCCAGATGGCCCGTGAAGTTCTGGAGCAGATGGCAGCCAGTCAGATCAGGTCAGCTCCGATTCCATCGAACCTCTCACCGAGAACGGGGGGTTCCCACAGAGTGGGCTCCTGCCGGGCGGG
>JACZQQ010000281.1 GCA_022545645.1 Acidobacteriota bacterium
GGTCCAGAAGATACCCCTAAAAGAAATAAAACGGTGAAGAAAGTCCTGTTCATAAATCCCCCCTCATTGCAAATAGCGGTTCATGGGGCTGCCCTTCTCGAGCAGATATTCTTTCATCAACTTGATGATCTCAGCGGACCTGGCACTCCGTCCCGCTGCCAGATCCAGAATAGGAGCTGCCGCCTTCAGGATCTTGGCATACTCCTCATCGGGCAGCGTCACAATGGTGACGCCGTGCTCCTTCTCAGCAGTCTCCAACATCCCCTCCAGATTCCGGGTAATCGTTTCCACGTAGTACATCATGGCCTCCTCTGCAGCATCCTCCACAATCAATTTCAAATCATCAGAGAGGCTGTCATAGGCTTCCAAATTGACATAGATGTTCCCGGCTACCTGCCCCAGGCTAGGTCTGAGCAGGCCTTTCCCAACATCCCAAAGATGGGTGGTGCCGATCGTATAGGAGGGTACGATCAACCCATCGACGGTTCCCGTTTGTAGCGCCATGTAGTGCTCGGCTGGAGCCAACGTGACCGGGACGGCACCCAAATTCTTGATCAAATTGGGTTCAGCACCACTGCCTTTGATCTTGAGCCCCTTGATCTGCTCTACCGTATAGATAGGAGTTCGGGAAATCAGGGCCAAATGAGAAGGTCCAAGCGATCTGAGAAGATGACACCCCTTCTCCCTGTAGGCAGCATCCAGGAGTCGATAAACCGCCCCCTCTTTGTAGTAGATATAGAAATCCACGAAATCCTCAAGTTCCGAAAAAGTACCGAACAACCCCTGTTCAATGTAGGCCTCAGGAATCTGCTTCAGGTTATAGCCCCCCACACCCATTCCCACTTCAATGGCTTTCCTTTGGACTGCACCAAACTGCTCATAGG
Source organism: Acidobacteriota bacterium (assembly GCA_022545645.1). Taxonomy (GTDB): domain Bacteria; phylum Acidobacteriota; class UBA6911; order RPQK01; family JADFOI01; genus JADFOI01. The sequence continues at coordinate 885 of JACZQQ010000281.1, forward strand.
CATCCACAATGGTGCCGGGAGGAAAAACCTCTATGACCAGCCGTCCACCGCTCCTCTCGTTGACCAATTCAGCAAACTTGGAAAACTGGTATTCGTAAGACCAGCTGTTGGCGGGCATTCCGGCTTGGGCCTTCCATCGAATCGGGCCCGCCTCAAGATCCGGTTCTCTTGCACAAGCCGTCACTGCCAGCAGGGTCATCAGTAGAACGGCCAACTGCATCTTGCTTTTGTGTTTCACTTCCCACCCCCGGCTTGAAGAAAGATTTGCAAGCCATGATAAGACCACAGGCGATAGAAGGCAATGGAGAAGAGGGAGACAGAAGACAGGATACAGGAGATAGAACGGGTCAGTTGTCAGTTGTCAGCTGTCCGCGGTCTGTGGTCAGCTGGAAGTATTGACTCAGCAACAGATACAGACCCCACAGCAGTGCGAGAATGATGAGAGCGGATCCTGCGTAGTGAACCAGGTTGGCCAGGGTATGATCAAAACTCAGCCACCCCAGCTGACCCAAGAGATTGTTCCAGTCATGATATCCGGGCCGATCCTGCCCGGTAAACCCTCCCAGCAGGACCATCTGTTGGGCCCGAGCGTCGTTGATATAAGGTGCAAGGTCAATCAGGCTTTGACCGGTCCACCAGAGAGTCACCGATGCCGCGAAGGGATCCAGGTGTCGGGTCAGGAAAACGACCGTGCACAGTAAGGGAACCAGTACCTGAAGAAGAGATCCACCCAGAATGGACATAAAGCGCCCCAGCGGAATGAAGATCACGTGCCCAGCCTCGTGAAAGACCAGGTTCACGTTGTAGATAATGAAATGGGTGAAGGAGGACGACATCTGGGAACGTTCAATACTCAGGGTGAGGAAGCTCCATCCCAAAACTACCAGGACCAGCCAGAGAATGCCGCAGGCGACGATCAGGCCCAGATGGGTCCTTTCAGGAGCAGTGAAAGCACGCTGCCAGGCTCGAATCAGGAGACTGTCGCTATCGTCGTAAGGGGGGGTGTAACTGTCGGTTTGGGTATCGGGGTAATCCTCAGTTTCGATTTCCCATTCCTCTGCTGAGGCAATGCGGGTGTCCCGCAGGGTGCCGTCGTTCTCAGGGGGTTCATCCATCTTCTCCAGTTTGGAAAAGATGACGCCGCAGCGGCGGCAGTCCAGGCTCCCAACAGACTCCTCAAATCCGCACTTGGGACATCTTTTCAAACCAGAGTCGACGGGATCAGTTTCCATGGGTTCCCCACTTTCAATCTAGCATCCAAGGGTGGGGAAAAGGGAGTACTCAGTGCTCTATCTGTTCCAGAAGCGCCACTGCTTCATCCAGTTCCCAATCCCCTTGGGTTCTTCAGACCCTAAATCTGAGGCAACCGTGGCCGCTGACTCGGTCAGCGTGTCGAGGTTGAGCCGTCGCAGGTCGATCATGAGAGCCTTGGCGGTCTGATAGCGTTCCCCCGGATCTTTGGCCAGCATCTTCCGAATGGTATGCTGCAAAAGGTCCGGGACGTCATCGGCGTATCGGGCGATGGGAGGTGGTGTCACTCTGAGAATGGTCTGGGCCGTGTCCATGATCGAATCCTTCTTGAAAGGATGCACTCCGGTGACCATCTCATAGAGAACCACACCCAAGGAAAAAATATCGGATCGAGTATCCAGGGATTGACCACGGACTTGCTCTGGGGACATGTAAGGGACCGTTCCCACGGCGGCACCTTCTTGAGTCAGCACGGTTGAAACATCTTCCTCCTCCCCCTCCGGAGTCATTCGCTTGGCCAGGCCAAAGTCCATCACTTTGACATGACCTTCCGGAATCAGCATGACGTTGGAGGGCTTTAGATCGCGATGCACGATGCCGCGCCTGTGGGCCCCTTCAAGAGCGTCGGCGATCTCCCCTGCTGTTTCCAGTACATCTTCTATAGGAAGCGGGCCTTCTGCCATCCTCTCCTCGAGGGTAGTCCCCTGGATGTATTCCATGGCGATGAAGGTTCTGTCCTGAGCTTTTCCGATCTCGTAGATCTTGCAGATAAAGGGGTGGTCCAGGGCAGCGGCGGACTTGGCCTCTCGCAGGAATCGTTTTCGAGCCGTGGGGTCCTGCTGCAGTTCCTCAGGCAGGAACTTCAAAGCGACTTTGCGATCCAGTGTGGTGTCCTGGGCAAGGAAGACCTCTCCCATGCCACCCTGGCCTATTTTCTCGATGACTTTGTAATGGGAAATCGTGCTGCCGACCACAGTCGTCCCTCCCGACTGGCAAGTGTGATTTGTCCTGAATGTTAATCCTTTAGATGGGACAAGGCAATCTCAAACGATCGCTTTGTCGGTGAGAGGGGAAGGATGGGTGGGATTCATTGACTCCCGGGGGAGTCGGTCGGATTAAAGCCTGGATTTCATCTGAACTATCGCAATGTGAAGAGCACGGCCTTTTCTCCGCGGTCATCGATGAGCTTCTGGATGTGGTCTACAAGCAAGCGCGTTCGTGCAATCAAGCCGTTCATCTCAGCCGGCTTCATGAAAT
>JACZQQ010000282.1 GCA_022545645.1 Acidobacteriota bacterium
GGGGTCTGGTGCTGTTAACGACACAGGCGGCAGGGGCCCAACAGGGGGGATCCGCCAATGGGCCAGGTGCGGTGCGCTGGTTCGGTCTTCTGACCGAAAACGCCGCTGCTGCCCGGACTTTCTACGCAGATCTTTTCGGCTGGCAGATGGAGCGCACCTCGTCGGGCGGCTATGTTGCCGTTCACGACGGCCAACCGTTTGCCGGCATCACTCAGATCGGCAGGTCGGTTCCCGAGATCGACGAGTCGACCTGGCTGGTGGGTGTGGTGGTATCTGATCTTCCAGAGTCGGTGGCTACGGCTCGCCGGCTGGGAGCTCAGGTCCTCCGGGACGTGTCTCGGGCCGAAGGGTTCGCCCAATGGGCGGTGATCGAGGATCCTCAGGGCGCACAGGTCCTCCTGATGGTTCCTGAGCGGCCGCTGGGGGGCGTTCGAGCCCCCGGAAACTGGGTTTGGGCCGAGTTGTGGACAACCGACCAGGAGGCCTCCTCTCGTTTCTACTCTCAGGTCATCGGCTGGGAAACTGTTGAGCTGGATCGTCCAGACGGAGCCTATCCGACCTTTCAGTCGGCCGGCGAAGACCGTGCAGGCCTGGTGCCCATCAAGAGGGGTGAGATAGAAAACGAATGGGCGGCCTATCTCGGAGTGGCCGATCTGGAGGCGACCCTGGTGCTTGCCAGAGAATTGGGTGGTAAGGTGCTGTTGGAGCCGAACGAGGAGATCCACGGAGGCCGTGTGGCTGTGCTGGCTGACCCCACAGGGGTAGCGTTCCTGGTTATCGAGTTGGAGGGGGAAACACCATGAACAAACTTTCTCGCAGAATCTCTCTAACGCTTCTCGGTATTGCTATTCTCCTGGTTCTGTCGGACTGCGGTGGGGGACATTCAACCCATGTCAGCGTAGGAGTTGGAGTCGGAGGCCATCCCGGCTTTGGACACCCTTACGGCTACGGACGGGGCTGGGGTTACCCCCCCGGTTATCGACCGGGCCGTCCCATCGGCCCGCGATGGTAGGTGGGTGGTTTGAATTGAGGTACACTTCTCAGGAAATCGAGAGAACGCATCATTGGAGGGTCTGAAAATGAAGATGGCTCAAATCCTTTCTATTTGGACAGTCGTCACCCTGAGCCTTCTGGCTCAAGATGTGATTCATGATTACGATCACTCCGTCGACTTTTCACAGTACAAGACCTTTGACTGGGTGGAAAACGAACAAATCCCCATCGTTTCCGATAACCCATCGCTTGCTTTGCAATTCGACCTGGAAGAAGAGGACAGGAAGATCCGTGCTCAGATCGAGGGCCACCTCGAGAAAAAGGGTTACCAAAAAATAACCGATGGGGAACCTGACTTTCTGGTGAGCTACTATGCGGTGGGGAGAACGGACATGCAGTCGTCGCAGCGCGATTCCGCTGCCTTGCCCGCCAACGTTCCTTATGGGCACTGGAGACCCTTTTATACTGCTTCTCAGGATTATCGACTCCAGCGAAAGGGAACGTTGACCGTCGATCTTGTGGATCGAGCGACCAGCCAATTGATGTGGCGAGGCTCCGCCACACAAACCTACTCGAAACCGGAAGACGGACCCAAAAGAGCCAAGAAAGCCATCGACAAGATGTTCAAGAAATTCCCGCCCAAATGAGTGCAGAAGAAAGGAAAAAAAGAGGAATTCTTTCTCTTCCCGGAAATCTCCGGGATGCCACAGCTCTCCTGGAAGGGAGTGAACTGGCCCGGAAGGTTTTGGGGGATCACGTTCTCGACAGTTTAGTGGTGAACCAGAAGGCAGAGTGGGAAGAGTATTACCTGGAAGTCCGGGGCAAGGACAGAAAGCATCACCTGGTCACCGAATACGAAATCGAAAGACTCCTGCCGGTCTTATAAAACCCTCCGTTAAGACTGTAGGGAGTGCTTCTCGACGCCCTATTGCACCTCCCTCGGGACCCCCTGTCGTTGACGGGAAACAGCACTTGTGACGGTTATGGCAACGTCGAGTGGCTTACTATCCTGGCTTGTGACAACTTCGATGGAGTGAAAACGGTAACGTAAATGGATATTATCCATGATTTGCTTTAGAATAGTTTATTCACTCCCTCCTGTTAATCACTTTCACGAAAACTGGTGCTTTTAACAGTTCTCAAAACCCGGATCATGGGCGAGAATATCGACAGTTCAAACCGATCGGGAGGTCATGATGGCACAAGGCACGGCAATCCCCTTAGGGGGAGAACAGGTTCATTTTGAAGCTAATCAACGGAAACTGGCGGCTGCGGTCTTTCGCAGTGCGCTCGAGGATCTGAAAGCATCTCACCCCAGTAACCGGCGTTCCGCACTCCACTTTCTTCTTAAGGACGAGTCTGACTTTTCTTTCTGGTGCCAGCGGCTCGAGGTCGACCCGGAGGCGTTCAGAAAAGGATTGGGCAAATACGTTCTTGGCCCCTACGAAAACTTTTCCGGTTTGGTTTCTGATCTGTCGTAGAACTCTACCGGGTTCACTTCAGGCAACGGCCGACTGGCTATCCAGCAGGGTAGAGCGCCGCTCCCAGAAAGTTCGGGCCTGCTGGATCAACTTTCTTTCTGAATCCACATGGTCGAGCTCCAGGGTTTCCCAGATGAAGGAAACCGTTCTGGCAAAATAGAGAGGCTTGAGTGCCTCGACAATCCTCAGTTGCTGGTCACGATCCGACTGGGCAACATAGCGGCCAGAAAAGAGAAAACGATCTCAGCCAAGGCAGAAGCCGATATTCGAAGAATCCCTCTTTGAAACATGGCCTCGATTTCAGATCCCAGTTTCTTGGAAAGAATTTCGAGAACAAAAGCTTGGTGGCCAGAAAATTTCTTTCCAGCTGACGCTTTCAAGGCCTTGTCGTCAATGCTCAACGATTGCGACCGTTCTGCCAGGCGTTGATTGTAAGCGATCACCGGAGAGGATTGGGGTCTACACAGATTCCGCTTCCAACTCGATACCGATAGTTGATGAAATAGAGTGTCGACCATCTGAGTAAACATTTTCCCCAGTTTAGGAGCGCTGGGTTAGTGAATCTTCGAACCCTGCGTCACCTGGGCCACAGAATAGCCGGACAGTACGGCCTCTGAGGTCATAAAGATGTCCACTCCATATTGAAGCACGTTTTCTCCCCAGTCCTGCCTCATCCAGTGTTCCAGCAGTCTCCCGGAAAAGGCGAAGTCTCCACCGATAGGTTGGCGAATATCACGGCCCAACACGCTGTGAAGGAGCGGATAACACAGGTGGTTGGTGATGGTTCCATCGTATTCATTGCGGGAGTACAAAGGAGTGACAAATTCAAGTTCTTTTGAAAACGGTCTGCCCCAGATATCGTACCCACTCCGGTCGAATACTTCGCAAGTCGGCATTAATAATCACC
>JACZQQ010000062.1 GCA_022545645.1 Acidobacteriota bacterium
GATGCAAACCCGAAGAGAACTAGGCACTTTTTTACTCCTGCTGCTTTTCCTGCAGCCGATCTTGATGGCCCAGGATGATTCTCAGGACCAGCAGCACGGGAGAAAGTGGCTGAACCTCACACTCACGGAGGCACCTGTGGTCTTGGACGGAAAACTCGACGAGGAAGCCTGGAGCCAAGCCCAAGTGGTTGGAGACTTTATCCAGGAGGATCCCAACGAAGGGATGCCAGCCAGCGAGGCAACCGAAGTTCGCGCGCTTTTCGACGGAGAAAACCTTTATTTCGGGGTGCGCTGTTTGGACAGTCAGCCCCAAGGCATTCGGGCAACGGAGCTGCGACGCGATGACAGCTTTGGAAATGACGACAGCTTTGCCGTCATTCTGGACACCTTTCACGATCACCGAAACGCCTTCCTGTTTCGCATCAACCCCCGAGGCACCCAATACGATGCACTGATTACCGAGGAGGGACTAGACGTCAATGTCAGCTGGGATGAAAAGTGGGAGGCGGAAACCAGCATCGACGAGGAGGGTTGGTCTGCCGAAATCAAGATCCCCTTCAAATCCATTCGGTTCGCTTCTTCATCGGAAGGAGAGGTTTCTTTTGGGGTGGATTTCGAACGGATCATCCGGCGCAAAAACGAATTGACCTATTGGAACAACTTCAGCAGGGATTTTGATTTTCACGAGGTCTCTCAGGCAGGACACCTGACCGGCCTGACGGGAACGGAAAACAGCTTGAGGGTGCGGATCAAGCCCTTTATCACGGGGAGGATCAACACCGAAGGGGCGGCGCAGCGAAACACCGTTTTCCTGGGTGATGTGGGCCTGGAAGACGTCAAAATACCGATCACCTCGGGCTTGACTCTGGATGCCACCCTCAACACCGACTTCGCCGAAACGGAGGTCGACGACCAGATCATCAATTTTGACCGGGTGCCCATCTTTTTTCCCGAGAAGAGAGAGTTTTTCCTGGAAGGAGCCGGCATTTTCGAATTTGGCATCGTTCGAGGAGAGCGCCGAGCTCAGGTCAAGCTGTACCACAGTCGCCGCATTGGCCTTTCCGATGATGGAGAAGAGATCCCCATGTTGGGCGGAGTCAAGTTAACGGGCCGGGTCGGGCAGAAATTCACCGTAGGTTTCCTGAACGCCCAAACCGATGAGTTCGGATTTTTTAATGATCAAACCAACGACTTTGAGGTCCGGCCAGGAGATAATTTTACCGTCTTCCGCCTGAAACGGGACATCTTGTCACGCTCTACCTTGGGAGTCTTCTACACCGGCCGGCAGGCAGAAGGAGGAGATTACAACCGAGTGGTCGGAATTGATCAGAACCTGATTTTTCTCCAGCATCTGAGTCTCAATGCAATGTTTGGCAGGTCTTTCACCGATGGTGTTTCAGAAAACGAATTGATGGGGTCTTTCACACTGGGTTGGCTGGACGATCTACTGGATACCCGTTTCAACTATGTCTATCTGGATGAAAACTTCCAGTCAGACCTGGGCTTTATCGAGCGACCCGGAACCCGCAAGCTCGACTCTCGGTTTGCGATCTCCCCACGCCCCAACAGCGACATCATTCGTCAGTTCAATTTCTCCTACCATCTGGAGGATTTCAAGGTCGTAGCCACCGGGGAGCTGCAGTCACGGATTCATCATTTCGGCTTTAACACTTTCTTTCAGAACGGCAGTTCGGTTCGAATCGGACCTCATCGACCGACCGAAAATCTCACCGAGCCGCTTCGCCTCCCGGGAGGATTGATGGTCCCACCGGGACACTACAGCTGGTGGTACGTCCCCTTCAACTATTCCTTGAATCCAGCTCGCATGGTGAGCGGTAATTTCAGTTACCGCTATGAACCGGGTTACTACGGAGAAGGTGGCCGCCGCCACCAGTGGCAGATCAACCCGGTCTTCAAGCTCAGCAGTGGCTTTTCCGCTGACATGGCCTATTCCATTAACAAGATCGGTCTGTTCGAAGGAGAACTGGTCACCTTCCACCAGGTAAACAGCAGCATCAATGTGGCATTTAGCCGTAAATGGTTGACCAGCACTACGATCCAGTACAACAGCGACCGCGATGTGATCGGGATCAACTTCCGGCTGAACTATATCTATCGGCCGGGCGATGATCTGTTTATCGTCTACAATGATTCGCGCAACCGCACGAACTCACCCGCTGAAATGGACCGCTCATTCGTGATCAAGCTGACCCACTCCTTTGATTTTTGATGGTCGCGGCGATGATGCATAGTCCCGGCTAAGGGCCCCGTTAGGGGTGGGCGGCACCCGCCTCAGCGCCGGCCTGGGCCGTGCTGTCTGTCTGCTCCAGCCCGTCGAGAAACTTTTCCGCATCGATGGCTGCCTGACACCCTGCTCCGGCGGCGGTCACCGCCTGCTTATAAATGCGGTCATGAACATCTCCCGCCGCGAAAACTCCCTCCACATTGGTCTTGGAGCCGTCATGGATGACGATGTACCCCTGATCCAACTCCAGTTGACCCTCGAAGATCCCGGTGTTGGGCTTGTGGCCGATGGCAATGAACACTCCCTGAACATCCAGGGTTGTTTCCTCTTCAGTCTTCACATTTTTCAGCTTCACCGCCTCAACGCTTTTCTTTTGGGAATCCAGGATATCGGTCACGACCGAATCCCAGATGAACTCGATCTTTGGATGGTTGAATGCCCGATCGGCCATGATCCTGGAAGCCCGCAGTTCGTCTCGTCGATGGACAACGGTCACTTTTTCTGCAAACTTGGTGAGAAACAGAGCCTCCTCCATGGCCGTATCTCCGCCACCCACCACCATGATCTTCTGGTCACGAAAGAAGAATCCATCGCAGGTCGCGCAAGTCGATACACCGTACCCAATGAGTTCCTTTTCTGACGGTAGCCCCAGCAGTATAGCCGAGGCGCCCGAGGCCACGATCAGGGTTTCCGCCTCATAGGTGGCCTTCTCGGTCGAAATCTTAAACGGACGTTTGCTCAGATCGGCTTCCTTCGCCACTTCCATCTTGTAGTTTGCGCCAAACCGCTGCGCCTGTTGTTTCATCCGCTCCACCAGTTCAGGACCCTGGATGCCCTCGGGAAACCCCGGATAGTTTTCCACATCGGTGGTTATGGACAGCTGTCCTCCAGGTTCATGTCCTTCCAGGACCAGCGGTTCCAGATCGGCCCGAGCCGTATAAATCGCTGCACTGGAACCGGCGCAGCCAGAGCCTAAAATGATAACTTTGTGTACCATAAGTCTTCTTCGTCTCACTTTCTGTAGGAAAAGAGGCAATTAGGATATCAAATGTTTCACCAGGGAATAAAATGATTCGTGGGTAAAGGGGGGTAAGAAAAGGCCATGGAAACGATAGAAGAGACTTTATTGGATTTGGGGAACAATCCTTACATCCAGGCGCTTGGCGTCCTGCTGGTATCCCTGATATTGGCCAAGCTCACAGACTGGATTCTCACCCGGGGACTCACTCGACTCACCCAGAAGACTCCCAGCGAGATCGACGACCAGATGCTGGCCATGATCCACAAACCGATTTACTACTCCGTTTTGGCAGCTGGATTAGCGGTTGCGGTCACTCTGGTCGAGCTTCCGGCCCCCTTTGATTTTATCAGTTTTGGCCTGATCAAAACTCTTGTCGTTTTGATCTGGCTCATTTTAGGGATTCGCCTGATTCTTCTCATTCTGGACTGGATGACTCTGCAGCCAGAACGCTTTCACATCGTCCAGCCCGACACCAAGCCCCTTTTCGACATCTCTGCCCGGGTCATCCTGTTTGGTGGTGCCCTCTACTTCTTACTGATTTCCTGGAATGTGGATGTCACGGCCTGGCTGGCATCAGCCGGGATCATCGGCATCGCCGTGGGTTTTGCAGCCAAGGACACCCTGGCCAATCTTTTTGCGGGCATCTTTATCCTGGCCGAAGCCCCCTACAAGATCGGTGATTTCATCGTGCTGGACGGAGGCGAGCGGGGTCGTGTGACAAAAATCGGAATTCGCAGTACCCGTATTCTCACTCGTGATGACGTTGAAATCACCATACCCAACGCCACCATTGGGAATTCCAAGATCATCAACGAAAGCGGCGGTCCCTATGTGAAATATCGCAATCGCATTCCCGTGGGTGTCGCCTACGGATCCGATGTCGACCTGGTGAGAAAGATTTTACTGGAGGTGGCCCAGGAGGCGGCCAAGGAAGGCGGTGTTGCTCTTGATCCGGAGCCGCGGGTTCGTTTCCGCGGGTTTGGGGACTCTGCCCTGCTCTTTGAGCTCCTCTATTGGATCAAGGAACCGGTGTTGAAAGGTCAGATTCAGGACCTGCTGAACACTTTAACCTACAAGGCCCTGGCCAAAGCGGATATCGAGATACCTTACCCGAAACGCGACCTTTACGTGAAGGAAATGCCCAAATAAGGAAATGCCAAAATCTACCGATTCGTAAGTTCTCAAGCTTCGGCTAGAAGAAATTGGGAATCACGATTTCGCGAATGACCGTGACGACAACCACTGCGACGATAAGAAGTTCGATGAAGGAAAACCCTTTTCTGTCTTGCTGCATAACCACCTCCTGTTGAGCAAGTAAGCAAAAGGGGCTCCAATACAGCTATTGTTCTTTCACTTTCTGTACAACCGTTTGATATCACAAGAGTTAAAATTTTGAGAAGTTTTCCCCGTGAGTTTCCATTCAAATTGATGTGACCGGCTTTGCTACTGAGATGACCTAAATTGTCAGTCCGGATCGTCACTTCGGATCGTCACTTCGTGACGTCGTGAGTTTGTGCATTCGTGAATTCGTGCGTTCGTGACTTCGTGCATTCGTGGGTCTGTGCAGAACCCCAGGAATGGCAGTCAATCACATCGCCCAGCCCGGATTATGCATAGGCTTTCTACTGCAGCGACGAGAACCTATGCATAATCCGGGCAAGTGATGTGTGTGTAAGGTACGAAAGCACGAAGGCACGAAAGCACGAAAGCACGAAGGCACGACATCACGCACGTCACGAAGTGACGGAGCTCGAAAAGCGGAGGCTGAATTCGGTGCCGGGTTGGCGGTTGGCCACATCCACGTGGGCGCCCATGGCGTCGCCTAACATCTTCACCAGGGACAGGCCGATTCCCGTTCCCCGGGTGGTGCGGGTCATCTCGTTGTCGATTCGGTAGAACTTTTCAAAGATGCTCTTGAGTTTGCGGCTGGGGATGCCGGGGCCGAAGTCGCGGACTCGAATGTAGCAGTCGTTTCCCAGTTGGCTCACCGTCAAGACAATCTTTTTGGTTTCGGCGTCCTTGGAAAACTTGATGGCGTTGTCGATGAGATTAATCAGGATCTGGGTGAGGGCATCGGTGTCCACCTGAATCGGTTTGACCTCCCCTTCGGTGACGGTTTCAAACTCGAATCCGGCTCGCTTGACCTGATTGCTCAAACGCTCGGTGATCTGGGCGACGAACTCGACCGGTTGAACAGTGGTCAGATTGATTTGCCACTCGCTTCGCTCCAACTCGGCCAGCGTTAACACGTTTTGGATCAGTCGGCTCAATCGCACACTCTCATCATGGATCTGCTGGTAGTAGCCTTCCTTTTTCTCCTCCTCCACCCATCCTTCCATCAGCACCTCGCCATACATCCGGATGGCCGTCAGTGGAGTCTTCAGCTCGTGGCTGACCGCCGAAACGAAATCGCTCTTCTTTTGAGCAAGCTCCATCTGCTTGACGGTCAATCGATAGACTCCCAGAAAACCGCCCAGGAAAAGCACTGAAAGGAAGAGGGCCAGAAAGGTCACCAACTGATGAGCAGGACTTTGCGGGAGTTGAGCGACGGTAATCGCCAGGTCAAAGTCGTTCAGCGGGTAGGGCAAGGCAGCGCTGTGAAGAAGCAAGGGCCTTGGGTTGTTTTGACCCACCGGGGTGGGCTCGAGCAACTCCCCCTGGTGAAAGACCAGGTATGAGGCCGTCTCCGGTAATGCCGAGTTCAAAAAGGCTGAATCCAGGTGGCTTTCCAGAAATTCGGAAAGACTGGCGGCAAAGCCCTGGATGTAGCGCCTTTGCTGGGGCCAGACCTTCCGGTAAAAGACCAGCCATCTGTTGTCGATGACCTCGCTTTGAAAGGGGTCCACTTCTGCCACCACCTCCGGTTCCGCTTCCGGCTCGGATAGGACATCCTTATCTTGAGACCGCAACTCGTCGCCCATTTGAAAAGCCCGGTTGGTTTGTCCGGCAACGACCCGGCTGCCGGGAGCATCATCGGCGCGTTGAGGGGCGGCACTCTCTTTGGCCTTTTCCAAGTCCTGGGAGTAGGCGTCTTTGAGTTGAGAATCGAAGATCTCGGCCTGCCTCAGTGAGCTTTTCTGGACCCGACGCTGGAGGCTGTCTGTCTTTTGGTCCTCTTCACTTCGCAGGCTGTAGGTCGATTCAGAGGCTTCCCTCTCGTAGCGCTGCTCCAGAGTAATGTCCACCCTGGATTCCAGATTGTCTCGGAAATTGGAGAAGTTTTTCTTGGCTGTGGGAGGGGACTCCTCCAGCTTCAGTTCGTCCAGTTGAGCCTGCAAGCCGGGAGTGAGGGAGAAGAGCCCCTCCAGCAAGGTGGCCAGCTTGTCCTTCATTTCTTCACGCTCTTCTCTCTGGGGGACGGCGATTGCCGGGTCTTTGTCGGGCAGGAGCGGGCTGTGAAAGCTGCCGTCCGGATCAATCTGGAAGTATCCCAAAATGCCCGGGATCTCCGATTGCACCGGAAAGTCGGCCAAGGGGGACAGGTTCAAACCTTCCTGTTGGGGAACCGCTCGGTCAGCCACGTGAATATAGCGGTAGTGGGTATAGGGCCGCTGCTCCTCAACCAGGAGGTTTTCCTGAAGACGTTGGTAAACGGTGGCCATCAGGCTCTCGGCGGTCCGGCGATACAAGAAGAAGGACTCCTGTTCCAGGTTGCTATAGGTGTGACTGAGCAGGATGACGATGGGAACCGCCAGCAGGATGAAGAATAGCGCGAAATACAAACGCAGTCTCTTCATGCTGCCCCCTTGAGCTGGTAGCCTTCGCCGCGCACCGTGATCAGCAACTCGGGTTGAGCAGAATCCTTCTCGATTTTACGCCGCAGCTTGGCGATATGAATGTCGACGGTTCGAGTCTCCACAAAATCGACATTGGCATAACCCCACACTTCCCGCAGCAGCTCCTGCCGGGAGACGGGACGGACTTTATGGCTGCTGAGGTAAATGAGGATTTCCAGTTCGCGGCGGGTAAAGGGAATCTCTTCCCCGTCTCGGGTGCCGGTTAAACGGTTCGGGTCAATCAGCAGATCTCCCAGATGAAAAGCCTTCATGTCTCGGTGGAGCTTGCCCGATCGGCGCAAAACCGCTTCCACCCGAGCCAGAAGTTGTCCTACCGAGAACGGTTTGGGAATGTAATCGTCTGCTCCCAGTTTCAGGCCCTGGATGATGTCCTCTTCCGAGGTCTTGGCCGTGAGCATGATGATGGGCAGGTTCCGGTCCACCTCGCGGATCTTGTCACAGATGCTCAGACCATCCATACCGGGGAGCATGAGATCCAGAAGAATCAGGTGATAGTCACCACTAAGAGCCATCTCCAGACCTGAATGGCCTTCCGCAGCGCTCTCCACTTCGTACCCGTTATAGAGAAAGACATCGGTCAGTCCCTGAAGGATCGATTCTTCATCTTCGATAATCAGCAGTCTTGGTTTAACGGGTTTCATCTCTTTTATTTTACGGCCTTTTTAACCGGTTGTGTGTAAACAAATTGTAAAAGTTGGAGCCCGTCTTTTTACCAACAGTTGTCTACTTATTTCCGGTGAGGATCGTCAGTATGGGTAGTAGAAACGGTGGCGTTAACGCGCCACTAAAATCACATCAACCGAAAGGAGAAAAAGATGAGTGTACTAGAGAGAGTGAAATCATTCGGGAAGACTCGCAAGGGCGGAGTCCTGGCCGTACTGCTTGGCATCCTGGCCACAGTGGTCTGGGTTCAGGTTCAAGCGGGAGCTTTCACCCGGTTCGGTCACGGGGAAGGCATCGAGCCTCAGCTGTCGGTCCATCCCAAAACCGGTGTGAAGTTTAGCGCCTCCCTGTCCCATCCGATGATCGTTCAGGGGAGTGACGGTACGGTTTACCTGAACCTGTCCGTCGTGACCCCCAGGATCTCGCGGGACATCCTGAGGATGCCTACGGACACCATCATTGTCCTGGATCGCAGCGGCTCCATGGCAGAGGACAACAAGTGGGCCTTCGCCACCCAGGCCGTCCACTCGCTTTTGGATCGGCTGACGCCGAGTGATCGAGTCGCTTTGATCACTTTTGACACCGGCGCCCACGTCCAATCGCGACTGATCCCGGCCAGCGAGACCAACATCCGGCGATTCAGAAATATCGTCAACAGCCTGCATCCCGGGGATTCGACCAATCTGGGCGACGCCCTTTTGCGCGCCGAGCAAATGTCCGCATCCGCCCGTGTATCGGAGCGGCGGCGGCGGGTCATCCTTCTCTCGGACGGTCACGCCAATGTGGGCATCGTCCACCCGGGCGAGCTTGCAGCCATGGCCCGGCGGATTGCCGACAACGGCAGCGTTCTTTCCACCGTGGGCATGGGATTGGGATTTAACGAGACTCTTATGGCTTCCCTGGCCGATCACGGCATGGGCAGCTTTAGTTATCTCGAGCATCTGGAATCGCTGGGGACGATCCTGGCCCAAGAGCTGGACGATTCTCGCGACATCTACGCCGATGGTTCCGAGATGCGAATCGTTCTTCCTCACGGAGTGGAGCTGGTGGACGCCGCCGGTTATCCCTTTGTTCTGGAAGGCCAAACGGTGGTCATTAGGACCGGTCAGCTATTCCAAGGTAGTACAAAAAGCTTCATGGCCACGCTCAGGGTCGCCAACCACGTGCCCGCGGAGTATGTGCTGGGTGACATCGACTTGAACTATCGGGTCGACGGTCGTTTGTACCAGCAAGAGGTGGGCTCGTCCGAGTTGAGCATCGCCTGTGTGGCCCCGGAGCGAAAACAGGAAGCGGTTGCCTCTATCAACAAGGATCTCTTTCGCACGGCCTGGATCAGAAACAATCTAGGTTCGATCATGCGAGAAGTGGGTGACTATGTCCGTAGTGGAGATCAGGAAAAAGCCAAGGAGCTGATGGACAACTACAGAGACCGTCTCGAGGAAGCGGATAAGGCCGTACCCGGTTTGAAGAAGGACGCGGATCGCCAACTGGACGAACTGGAAGCACGAATCGATGATGCTTTCCAGGGTCCCGACCAGAAGATAAAGCAGAACCGTGCTGCCAAATCCTTCCTGGGTGCCAGTCAGGAGCTTCAAAGAGAAGTCAACAAGAACACCAACTAAGGAGGAAAGATCATGGCTATTGTCAATCGTATAAGACGTCTTTTTCGTGCCGATGTACATGCCGTTCTGGACATCATCGAAGAGCCTGAAGCCATTTTAAAGCAGGCGATTCGAGAGATGCAGGAGGCTCTCGACTGGAAGAGAGCCCGGCTGGCTAGAGACCAGAGGAACCTGGCCTCGCTCAAGGAGAGCGAGGCCTATACAACGGAGCAACTGGCAAAGATTCAGAAAGATTTGAAGCTTTGCCTGAAGGAAGGCTCCGAAGAACTGGCCCACAAGACCGTGGGACGCAAGCTGGCCTTCGAAAAACATCTGGCAGCTGTACACCAGCGCATCTCCACAAGTGAAAAGCTCTACCAGCAGCACACCCAGGAGATTGATCTTCAGCAGGGCCAACTGGAGTCGATCGTGGAGAAGGCCAAACTGTTTGTGCCCACCACGATGGAAGACTCGGCCTTCTCTGTTGCCGAGTCGGTTCTCTTTAGCTCGGAGCGGGGTGGTGCTCGAAGCTATCCCGGTGGCATGCGGGTGAGTGAGGAAGAAATTGAACTGGAGTGGATGCGGATCCGCGAGAACTTCGCCAAAGGAGGAGCCTCATGAAACGGCCCAGCGTTCTAACAGGTATCGCCTTTGCTTTTGGGGTTGCCGTCTTTGCGGTGCCGGTGTGGTGGGGTCTGAAAATAGCCTTGCCTTTCGTTCTGGCCTTCCGGGTGATCACCTTGATCGGCTATCTCGCTTACAGCTTCTATCTGCTCAGGACCGCCAAGACCCGGGTGGGAGCCCTCACCCTGGCCACCGTCAATTTAGTGATCGCGATGGGGCTCTCCTTCCTGCCCGTGACCAACTCTCTGATGGTGGGAGCACTGGTCACCCTGATCAGTGTGAACCGTTCACTGCTCTTTCAACGCAGTGTGATCGCCATCGGCCTTGACGGTTTGGCCTCGGCTGTTGGATTGATGTTTGCCGGCTATCTTTTCAGCAAAACGGGCAGTGTTCCGGCAGCCTTCTGGAGCTTCTTTTTACTGCAGTCGCTGTTCGTGCTGATTCCGGCTCGACCCTCGGGAGAGGGCGGCTTTTTCTCGACCGATGAGAAGGGGGAAGTGGACGTTTTTGTGCACCCTCAGCGCCAGGCCGAGGCCGCCTTGGAGCGGATCGTGCAGGCGGGTGTTGAGTAAAAAAATGGGGCGCGTGCAAGGCGCGTCCCGACCCCCTGACCGAGGGACCCTATAACCCCATTTTCCCCGTCGTTGCTGGTTCTCAGCGTTATGTCATGGGAGGATGACAGCTGGGGTGGAAGGAGTGCGAAACTCAGCTGAAAAGGACCCATAACATAATTATGTTATGGAGAAAATCAAGGAGTTAGGCCCCTCATTTCTTCTTGTTTCCTACTGAGATATACTGAGAAGACACTTAGGGAAGATCACGGAGACTGGAGATGCAAATCACCTTCATTCAGATCATCGTTTGGCTGATTGTTGGAGCCTTGGCTGGCACCCTGGTGGGCACTGTGGTCAAGCGCAGTCGTGAAGGGTTCGGGCGTTGGACCAACCTGGGGGTGGGCCTGATCGGAGCGGCTATCGGAGGGTTCTTTTTCAATCTCTTCGGGATCGATCTGGGTCTGGGTGAACTGGCTATCAGTTTCCAGGATCTGGTGTCGGCCTTTGTGGGTTCCCTGATCTTTTTGGCCGCTGTTCTGGTTGTCAAAAGGCAGATGGAAAAGAAAAAGGGTGGCGACGGCTCAACTGTTTCCTGACCTCGGGAAACCGTGATCCGTTTTCAGAGCCCAGATCCTCTGTACCGCTTGGGAGGCTCAGGGACTGTCAATTCCGAAACCCTCGAAAATTTCTGGATCCAATTTGAGCTTGGACAGTCCAGCACAGACACCGTTCGTTGCAGCTCCCGTTTTGTTCTCAGGGAAATCTTCTGAGGGCAGGCTGAACAAACCGGGGTGAGGCCGGAAGAAAGGTATATTTTCATTACCGGCCCCACGCACGACTATTCCTAAAATGTTAGCTAGGCGGACCCGGTTAGGTTCTCTCTCTTTATTTTTTCTCGACAACTCCAGCAACTTGTTTTCCGTCTCTTTTTTCACCGGCCTCTTAGGGGCAGAGATCACCTCCACGATGGGAAGGGTTGGTCGATTGGTTTTCCGGAAGGCCTGAAGCAGGACCAAATCCCAAGGCGGCGCGGGGAATAAGAATCTTCAGAAGGAAGCCCCGGAATTGCCCGGGGGGATAGCCTGCCTCTCTTCAATGTCTCTCGTTAGCGTTCGATCATAGACGAACATCGCGGCCACCTGGGGGCCATGGTTGGGCATTCATGCCGAGGGCTACTTTGAAATATGGAGTCATCACAAGGGATGGCCTCTGGAGTCGGCGGTTCAGTCCTATGGACACTGTTTCTTTACCCCTTAGCCGGAATGAATGGGAAGTAGGGATGACAGTTTACTGACTGACATATAAGTTGGTTTTGATTTGCCACAGAGGTGTGCCCGCAATC
>JACZQQ010000063.1 GCA_022545645.1 Acidobacteriota bacterium
AGCTTCCAGGAGCCGATGACCTCCTTGAATCCGGTCTTCACCATCGGAATGCAGTTATCCGAAGTGGTCTTGGAACACGAGGGGTGTTCCAAGCAGGAGGCATTCGACCGGGGTGTTGAGATGCTCAAGCTGGTGGGAATCCCGGAGCCGGCCCTGCGCATGTCCGAGTACCCCCACCAGTTCTCGGGAGGAATGCGACAGCGCGTCATGATCGCCATGGCACTGGCCTGCAACCCCTCACTGCTGATTGCCGATGAGCCCACCACTGCCCTGGATGTCACCATACAGGCCCAGATACTGGAATTGATGCTGGGAATCAAAGAACAGCGAAAGGATGCGGCAATCCTGTTGATCACCCACAACCTGGCGGTGGTGGCGGAAACCTGCGACCGTGTGGCGGTGATGTATGGCGGCCGGATTCAGGAGATTGCTCCGGTTATAGAACTGTTCCAAAACCCACAGCATCCTTATACCCGAGGGCTGCTGGCCTCCTTACCCAGCCTGGATGGAGAGAAAGCCGAGCGGCTTCCAGCCATCCCCGGCAATGTCCCCAATATCCAGGATCTGCCGGTGGGCTGCAAATTTGTGACCCGATGTCAGGAAAAGCTTGATCACTGTGAGCTGACCGAACCCCAATTGCTGGAAATCTCCCCCCAGCACTGGGTGCGCTGTCACCTTATGGACGAGGGCAGGCCCTAATGGAGAAGATTCTCGAAGTCAAAGATCTGCGGGTCCGCTTTCCCGTCTTCGGCGGGGTCTTCCTGCGTAAGATTGCCGAGGTGAAGGCGGTCGACGGAATGAGCTTCGATCTGCTCAAAGGCGAAACGCTGGGCCTGGTCGGCGAGTCGGGCTGCGGCAAGAGCACGGTAGGACGCGCCATCGTCAACATCCTGCGCGCCATGAATTACGGTGTGGAGATCTCCGGGCAGGTGCTCTACCACGATTCGGGGCAGACGGTGGACCTGAACCAGCTGAGCCGGTCGCAGATGCGTCCCTACCGCTCTGCCATCCAGATGATTTTCCAGGATCCCTATTCTTCGCTCAACCCCCGTATGACGGTCGGCCAGATCGTGGAGGAACCTCTCAAAATCCATGGCAACTATTCCAAGAGTGAACGCAGGGATCGGGTGGTTTGGCTGCTGGAAAAGGTGGGTCTAACCAGCCGGCACGCCGCTCAGTACCCTCATGAATTTTCCGGTGGACAGCGCCAGCGTATCGGCATCGCTCGAGCCTTGTCGACCAATCCCAAAATTGTCATTGCCGACGAGCCGGTCAGCGCACTGGATGTATCCATTCAAGCCCAGGTGATAAACCTGATGCAGGACCTGCAGGAAGAGTTCAACCTTTCTTATATCTTCATCGCCCACGATCTCTCGGTAGTCCGCCACATTTCCGATCGAATCGCCGTGATGTATCTGGGAAAGGTCGTCGAGCTGGGCCCGGGCGAGAGTGTTTACAAAAATCCCATGCATCCCTATTCCCGAGCCCTGCTTTCGGCCGTCCCCCGTCCCGACCCGACAGCCACCCATGAGGAAAGAATCCGCCTGGTGGGGGACGTCCCCAACCCCATCCGAAAACCCTCCGGATGCAGCTTTCATACCCGCTGTCCCATCGTCCGTCCGTCCTGCTCGGAAGAAGAACCAGCTCTGGAAATAAGGGAAGATCGGTCTGTGGCGTGCCCGTTCAGCTGACCGCAATGAACACCTGGACCCTGGAACCTGGAACTTGGAACCTGGAACGCGGGCGAAGCCCCCTCTCCCCGTTGCCTGGATGTAAACTTTTGTTTACATTTTGGTCGATTTACGGGCCCTGTGCAGAGACCTGTTCACTCCTTCAAAGGCCCCAAAGGACTGGCTTTCTAAAAAAAGATGGGCACTTTTCACCCATTGGAACGGAACTTGCTTTTCTTTGTGGCATGTCGAATAAATATCTAGTTCTAGCTGATATCGAAGGCGAAGTTAAGTTCCTGTGCATGAGGTCAAATGGATCCACAGAAGAAGTGGAACAACTCTGTCACGAGATGACAGAAAAGCTGTTCTCGAATCAGAAGGTAGGCAAGCTTTGGGTCGAGCCATGGCCCTTGGGCGGCATGACCCATCAACCTCCTCTTACGGGTTCCATTGAGCCGTTCTTGACCAGACAGGCCAGTTAGTTTCTGAAGGACTTCACTTCAGCAATCTACTTTTTTCGGGTCTAATCCTCGATAGCAAACCGATCACTTGCATCTCGACGGGTTAATCCCCAATCCAACGGATAGTTCAGAGGGTAGGAGCAAAATGGGCAACACACTTATGATCATTTCGCGCATCAAAGGAGGACTGCTGCTTGGTGGCATTGGATTTGGCCTTTGGGAAGGTGCATTTGCACCGATGGACTGGGCGGTGCACTTCCTGGCAGCAATCTCTCCAACCTTCAGAGACGCCGTCTACCGAGAGGCGACCAAAGGCTTCGATTTGATGCACTCAGCCGCAAGTTTCACAATCTTGGCACTGACGGTTGTGGCGATCGGCTATGTCAGTCTCTGGGGAGCCAACTACCTTCTAAAAAAGTTCAGCCCCGAGGAACAGACTGAAACCCTTTTCCAATTCGCCAAACATCACATCATTTTCAATGCCGTTGCCATCATGATCATCCTGAGCAGTTTGATCGTGAACATGCAGCTAAGCTACAGCAAACAGGTCATGACCTACTCAATGAACTCGATCGAGGTGCTGGCATCGGAGATCCCGAATGCCACCCGCTTGCGACTGCGACTGGACTTCTTTTGCATTAGAAACGCCGACGATTTCTACCTCTTGAATGAGAAGCTTCACAAGCTGTCCAAGGAGACGGGCACACAACTGCCGACCTTTAAACCCGTCTAAGTTCTTCTCCAACATTGATTTGTCTGGAGAAAATTAGGGACAAAAGTTAGGGACAGGCTTAAGCCTGTCCCTTTTTGTCCCTAATTTCTCCAGATGAATCCCAAGCGTGCTCGCTTCGTTCGAGGAGCGAGTTAGTGGCCCCGTCGACCCCGGGACATCACGATCTGAGAACCACCTTTACCGTTGGGTTCGGTCCAGGCCACAAAGACGCCTTTCTGGTGGTCTCCCGCTAACGCAGGATAGCTGATGGAAACCCCGTTGCCCGGAACCGCGGTTGGCGTCCCAACCACGCCATCATCGCTGATTTCAGTCACATAGGCGGTCACCGGACCCCACTCCTCCTCCTGGCTCACGGCACGGCCTTCGAAAACCAGTAGGATTCTTCCATCAAAGGACTGACTCAACACTGGATGATTGGCATAGACGATGCCCGAGGAGACGTATACGGGTGGAGCAAAGCTGGCTGCTCCATCATCGGACCAGGAAAGGCGAATGCCGGGCTCTGCATCACCCCCGCCCGTGAACCAGGCGATATAGAGCCGGTCTTCCACTTGAAGCAAGGAGGGTCCGGAATGGGGACACCCCTTGATTTCCCAGTTGTCCTCGGAAACTCGCACCGGCGGAGCGAAAGTCTCCCCACCGTCCCGGGAAGTGGCAACCACCATGTCGCGAATGCTCCCTGGGAAAATTTGTCTCCAACTCACAAAGACCTCTCCCTCATCTCCAAAGGCCACGGGCGGTCTGCAGCAATCACAAACCTTCTGCGCCACTCGAATATTCCGTCCGAAACTAACCCCCTGATCGGTTGATTTGGCAAGATAGACCGAGGTATTCGGGTCCGGATCGTCCAGGCCGTCACGATCATCCAACCAGGCTGCATAGAGATCCCCATTGGGCGCAATGCTCAGCGAGGCGAAACCATTTCTGGAGGGGACTTTTTTATCGGTGACCTTAAAAGGAGGATCAAAACGATAACCCAGATCCAGAGAACGCCTAAACATCAGGTCTGGTTCTCCACCCTCGGTCTCCTGCTCCCAAAGCACATACAGCTCGCGGGCATTTCCCAAGACCAGGCTGGGATTGTTCTCCCCATGCGAGCTGACACTGACTCCCGGCTCAGTCAAAAACATCGGGGGAGTAAATGAGTCCCCGCCATTGCTGGAGTAAGACAAACCTAGGCGCGACACACGATCCTCTGTGTGGACGCCCATCACGAAGAGGCGGCCAGCAGCCCGCAGGGCGACCCTGGGATGTCTTGAAGACTCGATTTGAAGCGGTTCAAAAATAGCCCGGGAATTGGGTTCGAATCGGTAGGCTGGAGCAGTGGAAGTGGAATCCGCAAAGCCCTCCTCGATATCAGAACAGGCACTCAAGGCCGTCAGAAAAACCGCACTCACGAGCAGTAAGCCGATATTTTTCATAAATTTACCCCGCTGAACTGCAGAAATTAATAATAATTTCCGCAAGTATACCTCTAAACTCCTTTGTCCTTCAAATAGGGGGTTTTGCTGGAAATGTTCCGCAGTAGTCCAACTCCAACCCAAAGAAATCGGAAATTTTGATTGCTTTCACAGCGGCTCAGATTTAGGATTTAGGCCTCAAAGGGTGGCGCTAGAGTATGTTGAATGGCAAGAAGGTGGTCGTTGTAATACCTACCTACAACGCCTCGAAGACACTTCGTAAAACGGTCGAGGAAATTCCCCAGGATGTAGTGGATCAGGTCATTGTGGTGGATGACGCCAGTCATGATGACACGGTCACAGTTGCGACATCGTTGGGAGCTTTGACCTTTGTCCACGAGGCAAATCTTGGTTACGGCCGCAATCAGAAGACCTGCTATAACGAGGCGCTGAAACTCGACGCAGACATCGTGATCATGCTGCATGGCGACTACCAGTACACCCCGCTCCTCATCACGGCCATGGCGAGTCTGATCGCCTATGAGCAGTTCAGCGTTGTATTAGGTTCCCGCATTCTCGGAGTTGGTGCCCTGGCTGGAGGCATGCCCAGGTATAAATACGTGTCCAACCGGTTTCTAACTTTGTTCCAGAACCTGTTTCAAAGCCACAAGTTGTCCGAGTATCATACCGGCTATCGGGCCTTTTCTCGTCAAGTTCTGACCACACTACCCTTGATGGAAAATTCCGACGATTTCGTCTTTGACAATGAAATGCTATCTCAGGTCATCTACTTCGGTTTCGGTATCGGCGAGGTGAGCTGTCCTACCAAATATTTCGAAGAAGCCTCCTCAATCAATTTCAGTCGTAGTGTCAAATATGGCTTTGGGGTGCTCTGGACTTCATTGCGGTTCCGATTACAGCGGTGGCACTTGGGCAAGTTCCGGATCTTCAACCCCTCGGGTCGCAAACTTCCGGTTGTGGAAGAAACTCAACCCTACTACAGTGCTGCGACCCCGTCTGACTGATCTTCCACAATTTGGTTACTTGTCTTGCCAACCTTGCACAACCAGCAGCTGTACATTTTCGTATTCGCTCACCGGGTCATCGACAGGAATCCTGACATATTGTGAACTCATGCCGTGTGTGAGAAGAAAAAAATTAACCTGTAATGTCCACGCTCGTTCGTAAGGCGATAAATGCCAACCCCACCGGGAATTTGGCGCAGGCGGCAAAGAAGGCACAGCTGCTTCAGATTCTGGAAAATAGATGTTGCCAACCACCCACACGCGGTTGCCGGATTGAAGGGTTTCGACAACATTGTGAAGAATATCGTCGACAGGATTAGAAGACTCCATCTTGGCTTTCACCAAATCGTAGCGATGTATTTTATGATCGGCGATGGCTGGAAGGGTCATCCAATTCGCAGCCCCCCTGTAGTAGCGATTAAAACTGACCCCATAAAACCAGGGCTCCACAAGGATAAAATCCTCCGCAGAGGAGAACTTTTCCAATTCCTGTATGACGAGGTCGATATTCGTCTGTCGCACCTGCACTTTCTGCCACGCGGGAACAAGCAATGTGCCTGCAATGATGATGACAATGGTCAGTCGTGCAACTCGCATCCATGCAGTTTTTGCAAGGAATTGAATAGCACAGTCAAGGGTTACAGCAACCAGGGCGATGAGTGGAAGATAGTGCCACGGGTAAGTATAACGGCTCAGTATCTCCAGAAAGACGTAGTATGCTCCGATCGCTATGACCATCGCCAGGACACAGACAAACAGTAGGTCCTTGGGTTGTTCCTTGAGTTCACTTGTCGAATTCTTCCAGATCAACCCGACAACTCCGGCCACAGCCAGCACCACAAGTAGGTGCCACACCCAGGACATAAAAGGCAAAGGAGAAGCTAATGTGTCCGCTAGTCGACTCCAAAGCCCTGGCAGTGTGGTTGAGGATTCCAAGAGGATGGAATGTTGCCGAGCATCTATGAGTGGCCCGAGATAGGGCAACATGGACAGAGCTGCCACCAGACCAATGCCCAGAACCATTGATGCTGCTCGCCATTGTCCTCTGATGAGGCTGATCGCAGCAACCGCAGTGCAGATCGAGAAAAGCAGGACGGAGTTCTGGAAGAGAAGATGGACACTTGCCAGTGCCGCCAACAATGCCGCGGCCGTTCTGGGCCAATTGGGCTGTTCGACGACTCTTACCAAGAGTGCGAAAGTGAGTAGGATGAGTCCGATTCCTATACCATACCCGCGAATCGAATCGCCCCAATTAATGAAGAAGGTGTTGAATCCGAGTAGCACTAGAGAAATAAGTGGAAGACCCTGACCGACTAATCTTGCATTCAGCCAGAGGGCACCAATAATTCCCATCCCGACGAGCATCCCCAGTACCCGAAAATCAAAGTCGCTAGCACCCACGATGGCGGTATAGGCACGAAGCGCAAAGGGAAAGAGTATCGGAAAGGATTCAAGCTGGAAATTCTGGAGAATATCCCTCGCCGTAGGCATCATTGCCAGACCAACAGCACCAGCTTCATCTCGCCACAAGGCGCCAGCGTGACTCATACGCAGGGCATGGAGCACGATGACGACAATGCTCAGCGCGATGGCCACGGCCCATTCCGATTTCTTAATCATGACCGACGATCACTGCATAAGTACGGATTCTCATAATCTCTCACGCGTGACACTCCACATATTTACATCTTCGACTTTTTGGGTTGATCTCTTCAAGCGCAGAACCCAGTCCGGACTAGCGAACCTGAGAGCAAGCGGCTTCGAAGTGAGTGTGCGAAGGCAACGAGTTAAACCGGTACGTCACCCAGGACGGTCGCGCGGTGGAGCCGGCGCACATTGGGGAGCTGCACCACTTCGCCGCAGGCCCGGTGGTTGGTGCAGCGGTTATCCCACATCATGAGATCCCCCATCTTCCATTTGTGATGGTAGATGAACTCCGGGTTCTCCTGGTGTGCCAACAGCTCATCCAGCAGAGCCGCACCCTCCTTCTCATCCATATCGGCAATCCCGATAGTGAAGCGCAGCGACACGAACAGAACCTTGCGGCCGGTCACCGGGTGGGTGCGCACGATGGGATGCTGGACATCGGGCGTGAGGGCTCTCAGTTCATCGGAGTGCGCGTCCCGGTATCGGAGATCCGGGGGAGGTAGTCTGGGGTTGGACCTCTGATCGAACTGATGGATCGCCTTGAGCCCTTCAATACGTTTCTTGGTCTCGTCGGGCAAGGTCTCGTAGGCGGCGTACATGTTGGCCCATTCCGTATCCCCGCCCCTTTCCGGTGTCTGGACAGCATACAACAGGGAACCCAGGCTGGGTCTTTCCATGTAGGACAGATCGGAGTGCCAGCCCGAACCGCCGTCAGCGATGCTGACCCGTGTACCGTCCTCCTTCAGCTCATTGCTCAGCAGCAGGATCTCGGGGTGCCCGGGTAGAAGATATTGCTCACAAACGTGGATCTCCAGGTCGCCGAATCGGCGGCTGAAGGCGATGTGTTGTTCAGGTGTTAGGGTCTGCTTCGGGAAGCGTAGAAGCTGATACTGGTGAAAGGCGTCCAGAATCTCGCTGAAGCTGCCCTCATCCACAGACTCGGACAAGTCGACACCAGAGACTTCGGCTCCCACGACATCCGACAAGGGTTTGATAGAAAGAACCATGAGCCATTGTAGCGCGCTTTTCTCTTTCGCTCCATCATGGAAGTGAGCTAAGATTCCCTTCGGGAGGTATCGACTATGAAAAGGCTGCTTGCGGTTCTGGTGGGGAGTTTGATTTGGTGTGCGGGATCAGCCTCTCTCAGCGCCAATGAGATCGAGATTGAGGAGTGGGTGGTTCCCTGGGAACAAAGCCGGCCCCGTGACCCCTTTGTCGACAGTGAGGGTCGGGTCTGGTTCGTGGGACAGCGCTCACACTATGTGGCCTATCTGGACGTCGACAGCGGGGAATTCACCAAGTTTGACCTGACACCTGGTACCGGACCACACAACCTCATTGTCGATAGGGAAGGGGATGTGTGGTACGCGGGAAACCGAGCCGCACACATTGGCAGGTTGGATCCAGAGACCGGGGAAATTGCCAAATATCCCATGCCCGATCCTGCCGCCAAGGATCCTCACACCATGGTATTTGATGGCAACGGCGACATCTGGTTTACCGTCCAGGTAGGAAATTTCATCGGCAAAAGGACCACCGCCACAGGAGAGGTTCAGCTCATTCCGGTACCCACGGAACGTGCCCGTCCCTATGGAATTGTCATCGATTCCAAGAACCGGCCCTGGATTGCCGAAGTGGGGACCAACAAGATCGGCACCGTCGATCCTGAGACCATGCAACTGAGGGAGTACACCCTGCCCCATGAAAATGCCCGCCCTCGGCGCCTACAGGTAACCTCCGATGACCAGGTCTGGTATGTCGACTACGCACGAGGCTCTCTGGGCCATCTGGACCCCACGACCGGAAAAGTAGAAGAGTGGCTGTCACCCAGTGGATCGGATTCCAAGCCCTATGGAATGGCCGTGGACTCGCGCGACAGAATCTGGTTCGTTGAGACCGGTCCTGACCCCAACCAGTTCGTGGGATTTGATCCAACAACCCGAGAGTTTTTCAGCGTCACCAAGATTCCAAGTGGCGGAGGGACAATTCGCCATATGATGTTCAACCGCTCGGCGGGAGAAATCTGGTTCGGGACCGACACCAACACGGTGGGACGGGCGAAAGTTATCGCGGAGTGAGTTTACCGTCCTCGACTGCGGGTCCTCCCGCCGTCACGATCGGGCTCCAGAGAGATCGAGTACTCTTGGGAGATCGCGACACACCAACCTTCCTCGTCATTGCAGGCAAAATAGCGCACGGCCAATTGGAGCGGTTCCTGGGAATCTCCGCTTTTCTTGACATTCACCAGGAACTCACGTGGATCAATATCGGATACCTCTTTCACCTTCGGACCTTCGCCCTTCGCCGGAGAAACGGTGATTCCATCAGGTGCCGTGATTTCAAATTTCACCGGATCCACAAGATTGTTCCAGTGAACGTGATAGAGGGGATCCGGATGAAAGCCAAGATAGAGAACTCCTTCACCGTCCCGAAGAAGTCCCTGATCCACTTCAGCCCTTAGTTTCATGTAATAAGGCTGGGAGCTGGATTGCGGCTCGATCTTGACCGGCATCATTCTGCCGGGAGCTCTCACTCGAGGCACCACACCGGAGGCGGCAACCTTTGGCGGAGCCTCGATCTTCAGGTTGAGATCGGACACCCGGGTGGGATTTTCCACCGGACCGACCAGCTGCTCCAAGTCTCTGCGCAACTCGTCGGGTCGGCTCCAAGCACGCATGCGCACAATCATGCCTGCCGGGTCGACCACAAACTCTGAGTTGGGAGAATCACCCAAGGCGTGCTTCAAATCATTGGACATGGTATCGCTGATCCAGGTGATCTCACTGCCCAATGTCCGTTGGGCTTCCTTGACGTGCATCAACCGTTCCTCGAGCGTAAACGGTTCGATGTAGCCGTCCAGTTCGGGATGAGCAAGAGTCTTGTATATATAGTAGAAGTTGACCCCTTTGGGAGCGTAATCGCGGTAGATGGTCTCCAACCTGGAGACGTTCCTCAGGAAGGGCGGTCAGGTCAGGCAGCCGAAAACCAAAACCGAGTAGTCTCCCTTCAAGCTGCTCAGCTTGAATTCTTTGCCCTCGGCGTCGTAGACCGTGATGTCGGGCAAAGGTTGACCGAGCGCGGGTCCTGATCCCTGGAAAACTTCGCCGGAGACTTCATCCTCGGTGACCACACCATCCCCATCGCGGTCGAAACGCTCCATGAACTGCTGCATCCCGTCGGGTAGCTCATCCTTCGTGACCGTGCCATCACTGTCGGTGTCGAATCGCTCGAACATCCTCTCAGCCCGTGCTCCAGGGCCACCGGGAGCCATGCCCGGTCCCCCTCCAAAGCCACCACCGGGAGGACCCTGGGAGAGTTCCTCTCGGGTGAGTACACCGTCGCCATTTAGGTCCAGCTGCATCATACGCTGGACCCTCTGGGGAAGTTCATCTGGGGTGATCTCTCCATCCCCGTTGATGTCGAGGCGCTCGAACATCCTTTGGAAATCAAAGGGTCGTCGACCGCCCCCCATAGATCGACCCTCTCCGAATTGAGAAGATCTGCCTCCGACGTTCAGGCTGGCGGTGAATTCTTCCAGGGTCAACTTGCCGTCCTGGTTCTGGTCTCCTCTTTGCATCATCAGATCAAAGAATCTCTGGCGCTCCTGGGGAACCTCGTCTTCGGTCACCCATCCGTCCCCGTTTTGATCTAATCGCTCGAACATGGCGTTGGGATCGGGTTGCTGCTGGGCGAAGCCGGACTGGGGAAACAGAAACAACACCCAGAGGGCGAATACTGCACGGCCTACCTTCATTTTAGTTCTCCTCCATGCCAATATCTTACCTTTGTACTGTATATATTACGGATGCCCCCTGGAAATGTGTATGAAGAGTTTGTAATTTTTTGTAAAGTGAATGTTAGCCCGAATGATGCATAAACCATGGCTTCAGAAAGGAAGAGTATTGTGCTTATTCTTCTGGGGTTTTTTCTCCTTGTTTTTCAGGCCGAGCTTCAACCATCCATCTCAGCCGCTTACTCTCTCGTCAGCCAGTTTTTCGATGAGGTAACCCCGGAGCAGGAGCTACGTCACATACAAGAGGTTCTTCCCGAGGCCGATGCTTTTTCATCAAAGGAAGGAGATCCTCCCTACTATAGGGCCTACAAGACTGACCCACAAACCAACCGCAGGACGGTGGTAGGTCTAGCTTTTTTCACCACAGATGTTGAACTGCGAGAGCGGGGATACGAAGGCCCCATAAAAATTGCTGTTGGTATGAACCTGCAAGGTGTGATCACCCGGATAAAAACGGTCGCGCACCGCGAGCCGTACGGTTATTTTTCAGTAGATCTCCCTAGGTTTGCCGACCAATTTAGGGGCAAAAGCATACCCGATCGCTTCAGACTGGGAAGAGACATCGATGCTGTAACTCGGGCCACAATGTCGATCGGCAGCGCCTCAAGATCTATCAGAAAAGGTGCCCGCCAGATCCTAAAACAGTACTTGGAAGAAGAAGGAAGTCGTGAATAGCAAAACGATTTTAGCCAAGGTGGTGTGACGATGATGAAAACAGCTTCACTTCTTCAATCCTTTGCTCTGACCTTTGGCGGTGCGCTCAGTTTTTCGTACGCTGAGTGCCCCAGTTGGGATGAGCTTCTAGCTGAGGAGAGTGTCCTTGAGGTGAACATCGCCAGGAGGGCGTCCATGTTCGTTGGCTATGTCAATCCACCGCAGCTGGGCGTCTGCTTCCTGGGAGAAAGTCTTTACAATCAGGTGAGTGACAAGCTCATCAAAAATGAGCCCAACAGACACTTCTTCTGGATTGGCGGTGGACATTCCTTGGATATGGTCGATATTGCTACACGTACTTCCATGCTCCAGGGGGATCAAGAATTCTATTTTGACCTAG
>JACZQQ010000283.1 GCA_022545645.1 Acidobacteriota bacterium
TCGCCTGAACGCTTTGCAGACAGAAGAGCTGGAAAAAAGTACCCAGGAGATCATTGGCAGTTTACTTCGACGTTATGCAGCTCTGCGCGATGAACTGGTCCAACAGCGCCGGACTTTAGTTGAACGCCAGAATCAATTGCAGGCGGTTCCCGAGGTCGTTCGCCAACTTGAATCTTTGCAAGGGCAGGTCGCTCTCAAGAGAGAAGCCATCATCCTCCTTCAAAGGCGGTTGCAAGACGCGGAAATCCAGAAAGCGGGTGAAATCCAGGAGATCAGTATCGTCGAGCGAGCCGTCTCCGCTGCGATGGGGCCTCGGCCCTCGAGATCGTTCAAGGCTTTGATCGGCCTGGTGATTGGAACGATACTGGGCGGGGTTTTCGCCATGATTCTCGAGTCTCTGGACACCTCAATAGGCACCATCGAGGATGTTGAGCGGTATGTGAAACTTCCGGTTTTAGGCGTGATCCCTCATCTGGATACAGCAACGGTGAGCGAAAAAATGCTGAGGGACGACATGGGAAGCGATGTCACCTCCGGGGACCTGGAGAACATATCCACCCTCTGTACTCACTTTGACCTTACAGCACCCGTCTCCGAGGCCTTTCGTACCATGCGCGCTCAACTCGAGGTCCTGTTGAAAAGAAACAGTTGGAAGACCCTGATGGTCACTTCCTCGGTTTTACGGGAAGGAAAAACAAACACCGCATGTAACCTGGCCATCGTTTTTGCTCAGGCCGGTCAGAGAACACTGTTGATCGATGCCGACGTCCGCCGGCCCAGAGTCCATAAAGTCTTTGGCTTGTCCAATACACCGGGTTTAACGGAAGTTCTGCTGGGAGTCACCGACTGGGAAAGTGCTACGCGATCCATGGATGATCTTATCTTGGGTAAAATGGGACTCAATAATTCCCAAATCAATCCGGGCCTCGAGTATCTTCTCCTACTCACTTCAGGCAGAAAAGTGGATCGACCAGCGGAGCTCCTCAACCTGGAAAAGGTGGGTAAGATGCTTTCAGAAATGCGAGACCACTATGACATCATCATTCTGGATGTCGCTCCTGCACTTCCCGTGGCAGAAGCCTCGCAATTATCCCCTGGCATTGACGCAACCATTCTTGCTTATCAAATTGGCCGAGTTGGGCGTGAGGTGCTCAACCGATGCAAGAGCCGCTTGGAAACCATGGGAGGCAATGTCGTTGGCCTGGTGATGAATGATATCGAAGCGGCCATCTACGAAACTCGAGATTCCGGGTACTATGGCGGCTACAAGTATCGATACGGGGACCCCCCTCCTGCTTCGGGATTCCTTGCTCGCTTGAAAGAGGGTCTGGACTCGGTGAGCCGGCGCAGGCGTCACAGGACACCTGTGGCAGCTCAGCCCGTGGAAGCTTCAATCGTTAAACCTACTCCATCGCCCCCCGACATCTCGAGCCAAAACATGGCCAGCTGTGTGGAATGCGGCAAGAATTTCGACGCGGCTCGATCCGATGCCCGATTTTGCTCAAGCGCCTGTCGGCAAAAGGCCTATCGAGCACGAAAGACTCGTCAAACGGCCTAAGTGTCTCGCTCCATAAATACGGTGACGTTTGTGGCGAGCGCGACGGCGTCGAATTCGCGAAGCGACGACAGCCTATGAATCATCCGGGCTAACTCGCATATCCCCAGTCTAGATGTCGGTGTTTTGAGGTATGGTGATGGAGCAGGTAGTGGTGTACCTGTGTCCCTGAACGGGAGATGCAGGGCAATACCCATGAAGTCTATAATCCCCGGCTACCTGTCCAGCCCTTCTCATGAGCTGAAGGTAGAGCCAATCAGATGACGGATGGGAGAAGCTGAATTGCCTCAGAGAGACATCTTCCGCGTCCTCTGGCGCCGGAAGTGGGTCATTATCGCCGTGCCTATTCTAGTCGGGGCTTTGACCTACCGGTTCACTGCAACATCCCTTCCTGTATACGAAGCTGAATCGGCGGTGCAAATCTCTCGTGCGGCGGCCACCGTTCAAGCGCTCCTGCTGGAAGTCCTCAGCTGGCAGGAGGGAGACAACATCGCCACCCAATCGGAGATCATCACCAGTCAGAAGATCAAAGCACGTGTGGCGCTGCGTTTAGCCCGGAAGTATCCGGAATTTCAAGAGGTCACCTCCCTGCTCGGGGATGCCGGGGAAATGGACTACGATGCCCTCCAGCAAAGAGTTGGAGAGAATAAACAATTGGCAGGATTGGTTGCTGCCATCGCTGTCGAAACTCACAGAAAGGGGAACAGCGATATTGTAGCCATCCAGGCCACCGCCTCCTCTGAAGCCTTAGCCATAGATACGGCGAACTATGTAGCTGAGGAGTTTGTGACTTACAACATTGCAGAGAGAAATCGAGAGATCCGCCAGGCTGTTCAGTTCATTCGAGACGGCATTCAGGAAACCGAGCTGGAGCTTCGGGAGGCGGAACGCAACCTGGAAGACTTCGAAAGAACTCATGCGGAGACGCTGAACCTGGAAGTGGGAGAAGTCGGAGGGGTTCAAGAGAAGATCGATAGCCTGGGAAGAAACGTGGCTCATTTGGAAGAGGCCATTGAACAGTTGGAAGGGATGAACCGCGTGGACCAATACTTTACTTTCTCTCCTGCCCTCACAGAAACCGAGGATCCTCAGATTTCTCCATTGGAACAACAGGTTCTACGCTTGATCCTCCAGATCAACGAATCGAAAAGGGAACGAAGCGAACTGTTGAGTTACCTGACGGAAGAGTCCCGAGAGATTCGGCTCAACGCCTTACAGACAGAAGAGTTGGAAAAAAGTGCCGAGGAACTTATTGGAAGTTTACTGAGACGCTACCGAGCCCTGCGCCAGGAGTTGGTCGAACAACGTGACGCTTGGGTCGAGCGGCACGATCAATTGGTAGTCGTTCCCGGACTCAACCGCCAACTTGAATCGCTGCAAAACCAGGTTGTTTTAAAGAGAGACGCTCTCAACCTTTACCAGCGGCGCCTGCAAGACGCCGAAATTCAAGAAGCCGGAGAGATTCAGGAAGTCAGCCTGGTCGAGCGAGCCACTACCGCGGCTCTCTGGCCTTCCTCCTCCAGGTTGTTTAAGACTCTGATAGGTCTTCTACTGGGAACTCTACTGGGAGGTGTTTTCGCGATGATACTCAACTCTCGGGACACTTCGATGGGCCCTCCGCTGAGCGAACACTTCTGATTGCCTCTCAACACACCCACCTTCCCCCATTCTCAAGGTTTCCTCTTGGAAGTCCTCTTGGGAGCCCTGCGGCCGACCCCCTTCCGGCCCTTCCCTTCTCCAGAAGAAGCTCCTGCTTTACCGGCAATC
>JACZQQ010000284.1 GCA_022545645.1 Acidobacteriota bacterium
TTGGAGGAGTTACGCAACCTGGGAATTGATTTCGTGAGCTACCAGGAGAACATCGATACTAGCTCTCCACTGGGATCAGCGATCTTCACCATAATCAGTGCTGTGGCTCAACTCGAGCGCGACATCATTGCTGAGCGGGTGAAGGCAGGGTTGAGGAGGGCGAAGGAGAATGGGAAGAAGTTGGGGCGGCCCCGGGTAGCTGTGGATGTCACCAGGATTGCCGTTCTGCGGGCTCAGGGTCACTCCTGGGCCGAGGTCTCCCGGGAGTTGGGGATCGGCAAAGGGACAGCGCAGAGGGCCTTTTACAGCTTGCCCAAAAACCCTGCTGAGTAGCCTGCTGTAAGTGATTGATTCTTAGAGGGGAGAAAGAGCACATTTCAGCGGCCCAGAACCATGTGTTTTCTGGACAAGGGGTCTGGTGGGGATCAGTCTTGAAACCCTCTCCAAAGCGTGTGGCTAGAACGGTGCTGTCTGTGCCATACTGCTACTATTATGATTCGTTTCCTTTCTCTCTCCGTTTGTTGTCTTGTCTTGGCGTGCTCCTCTACGCCTCCCGTCGAGGAAGTCGAGCCCGATCACGGCGCTGGCACCGTCATCCGGCATTCCCCGGAACTGGATGCCATCGTTCCCGTCGACTACACCATTGAGAAGCTCGACGATGGCTTTGAGTTCATCGAGGGGCCCGTTTGGGTGAAAGACCCCGGCTATCTGCTTTTCAGCGATGTGCGCGGCGACACCATCTACAAATGGGCACCGGGTGCCAAATCCGAGCCCTTTTTGAGGCCCGTCTACTCGGGGCCTCCGCTCGAGAACCCCGGTGCCATTGGCCCCAACGGACTCACCATCGACGGAGAAGGTAATCTTGTCATCTTGGAGTACGGCAACCGGCGGGTTACCCGCATGCCATTGGCCGGTGGGGATCGTGAGATACTCGCTGACAAGTTCGAGGGGAAGAGATTCAACCACCCCAATGACCTCGTTTTACACTCTTCCGGCACTCTCTACTTCACCGACCCTCCGCTTGGTCGGGCAGGGGAGGACAAGCCGCCGGAGCAGGAACTGGACTTCGCTGGTGTCTATCGCCTTGACCCTGACGGGGAACTGACCTTGTCGAGTACGGAACTCAAACGCCCCAACGGCATTGCCCTCTCGCTAGATGAGAAGACCCTTTACGTCGCCAACACAGA
Source organism: Acidobacteriota bacterium (assembly GCA_022545645.1). Taxonomy (GTDB): domain Bacteria; phylum Acidobacteriota; class UBA6911; order RPQK01; family JADFOI01; genus JADFOI01. The sequence continues at coordinate 1,188 of JACZQQ010000284.1, forward strand.
CCGGGAACGGCTCATATGGATGGCCTGGGACGTCCAACCGGACGGCTCCATCACCAACGGTCGTGTCTTCTTCGATGCCACCGATATGGAGGGATCCGGAGTGCCTGACGGCATGAAATTGGATTCCGAAGGCAATCTCTACTGCACCGGACCCGGTGGTGTACTCATCTTCTCTCCCGAAGGTCAGCATCTCGGGACGATCCAGCCAGCCGAGCAACCGTCCAATGTGGCTTGGGGAGACGCCGACGGAAAGACGCTCTATATGACAGCCCGAACTGGCCTTTACCGCATTCGGCTAAACATCCAGGGGCTGCTGCCGGTGGGTGTGAGGTAGATCCCCCTGAACGGAGACCTTCAGGCTTTTCGTCCAAATGAAGGCTCCGCTCCAACGGCCCTCTACCTGACAGCAAACCTCACCGAAACTCGGTCATCACTACTTTGTGTAAGTGCTGTCGGGGTGGGCCTGAGGGTGTGTGAGTCCGTATCAGGTTAGCGATTTCTAAGGCCTGAGATACTATTTATGAAGCTGAGCGTGATGGAGAACCTGGAATTCCGGATCAAGAGCACCTTACTTTCCCAAAAGCCTCGTGAAGGGAGCTTGTGGATAGCACTGCTCAGTGTCATGGTGCTTTTGTTTGTTTCACTGCTTTGCTGGCGAGACCCATCTCTACTGAATCTATTAGCTGCCAGCCAACATCAGGTTGTGGGAGAGCAAGAATATTGGAGGCTGCTAACCACGACTGCTATCCATGCTGATCTGACCCATTTCCTCTCCAATACCATTCTTTTCGCCTTCTTCACCTTTTTGCTGTACGGATATTTTGGATTCTGGGTGTTTCCGGTTGCTGTCCTGGCACTCGGTTCGCTCACCAACTATCTGTCGCTTCTGACCTATCCGGAGAACACCCAACTCATTGGAGCTTCTGGATTGGTTTACCTGATGGCGGGTTTCTGGCTGACTACCTACGTTCTTGTGGAGCGAAGCCACCCACTTAAAAGGCGAGTCCTGGTTGCCATGGGTATTGCCCTCATCGTCCTTGTTCCCAGCAGTTTGTCCCCGGGAGTGAGCTACCGGACCCACGCCATGGGTTGCGGTTTTGGCATCATTGCGGCACTCGGGTATTTCCAAGCCAGGAAGGAGCAGATCCGATCCCTGGAAACGTTCCAGATCGAGGAAGTGGATGAGTGACCCTGGCTAGTCTCGATGCGTGAATCTTGCCTTGTTTGTGGTCTCCTGTTTTTCTCCTGTTACAAAGCTAAACCTTTCAAAATCTTTCACGTTTTTGGAAACGAAAAATCCGGGAAGTCATTGATGTTTATAAGCGTTTCGTCACAGATCACTCACTCGGTCCAGAGATTTAGGTTCTGGTGGGGTAACACCCGTGGGGGTTCAAGTCTCCCCTTTCGCACCAACAACTTCCCCGGATCTAAGACACTTTCGGTGTCGTTCAGGAGTCGTCCCCAGGACCACTCCTTGGCCTCTTTCCAACTACAGAGCATCGGGAAGTAGACAGTAAGGTACTATATATTGGTGGTTCGCTTGGTGGACATCGCGTCAGGCTATAGAAATCTTTTCAGCCGCGATACCGGCACAGCACAGGATGGATAGCAGGAATGGAAAGGGCGCAGTCAGTTTCACTCGATAAAATAGATTACGAGGCTTTCACCAGGGAAATTGAGGCCCTTCGCCGGGACGTCTTTCAGTCACTCTGCCACCAGGACTTCCTTCATCTGATCAAAATTGAGCGGATCGGAAAGCTGTGCAGCCTGCTCGGCTTCGCCACCGCCTGGATGATTCCCAATCCGATCAGTGCCTTTCTCATCGGGCAAGGGATTCTCACTCGCTGGCTCCTCATGCATCACATCAGTCACGGCGGCTACGACAGGGTGCCCGGCGTGCCGCCGAGGTATACGAGCAAAACCTTTGCCCGGGGGTGGCGGCGCTTCATCGATTGGTTCGACTGGATGCTGCCCGATGCCTGGGCTTGTGAACACAACTTCCTGCATCACTACCATACCGGCGAAGATAAGGATCCGGATCTGGCCGAGCGACACGCGGAGCTGCTGCGCAACTTTCGATGTCCCCGCCCCCTAACATACCTGGTACTGTTCCTGACCGGTATCACCTGGA
>JACZQQ010000064.1 GCA_022545645.1 Acidobacteriota bacterium
GCGACGACGAGAGACACAGAGATCGTCCGCAACCTCCATCAGCCCGAAGGGTGGCGGCGGGACGGCATCGATTTCTTTGTCGCTCCTCCTCCGTGATATACACTAGCATCGCGTCGTCGTCGCTTCGTGAACTCAACACCGTCGCGCTCGCCACAAACGTGACCGTATTTATGGAACGAGGCACTAACTAGGAGATCAGAAACTTTTGGCTATTTTAACTTCTATCGGCTTTAGCATCATCGCCTTCCTCTTCGTGCTGGGAGTGATGATTTTCATTCATGAGCTGGGACACCACATAGCGGCAAAACTACTGGGAATCCGGGTGGATGTCTTTTCCCTCGGGTTTGGCCGCCGACTGTTCGGCTTTAAACGGGGAGACACCGATTATCGAGTTAGCCTCCTGCCCCTGGGAGGCTACGTGAAAATGGCCGGAGAGAACTACGACGAGGAACCCACCGGTGATCCTGGGGAGTTCATGGCCCATCCCAAAACGCATCGTTTCCTGGTAGCTATAGCAGGACCGGCTATGAATATCATTCTGGCTCTTGTCCTGGTCACCACCACTCTCCTGTTTGGGATTCCCGTTGCAAAGTACCTGCGGCAACCGGCCGTGATTGGCAGCGTCCAGGAGGGATCGGCGGCCGAGCAGGCTGGCCTGCAACCTCTGGACATCATCGTGGCCATTGACGGTGACCCGATCCCCACTTGGCAAGAATTGGAAATAGGCATCAGCCTCAGTCCCAATCAGGACCTGGTCCTGGAAGTTGAACGTCAAGGGCAGGTTCTGACCAAAAACATCACCCCTTCCTTAAGCGAAGGATTCGAAATAGGGACCATTGGAGTTGGCCCCTTCATTCCCTACATCATCAGCGACGTTGAACCCGGGAGCCCTGCGGAAGAGGCCGGACTCCGGCCCGGAGATGAGATCGTCAGACTCACAATGGGGAACAAGACCACAGTGGGATTTGACGAAAGCGCCCAAATGATCAACGCCTCCGAAGGAAGCCCTCTAAGGTTTGAAGTCCTCAGAGACAACCAAGTCTTTGAGACGACCTTTGCTGCCGTTCAAATGGAGGACCGCTGGCGTATTGGCACGGCAGTGAGGATCATGCAATTGGAGCAGTACGGATTCCTGCAAGCAGTGGAACATTCCTTCCAGCGGAATCTCCGATTGACCTTGTTGACCTTCGAGGTAGTGGGAAGGATCTTTACGGGGCGGACCTCTTTGCGAGCCATGTCCGGGCCCATCGAGATTGCTCGCTTTTCCGGAATGGCTGCAGCCATGGGTGTCATCCAACTCCTCAACTTTATGGCTCTGGTCTCACTGCAATTGGGAATTTTCAATCTGATGCCGATACCCATATTGGACGGTGGTGTGATCGCACTGCTTGCCATAGAAGGGCTCATTGGGCGTGACCTCAGCATGCGTGTCAAGGAACGCATCTTTCAGGTGGGCTTTGTCTTTCTACTCTGTCTCATGGGGATTGTGATCTTCAACGATCTTGCCAAGAACCTGCCCATCCTGGATTGAGGATTTAGGTTCGACCGCTCCCTAGCCCGCATTTCTCACACCTGATCGTCACGAAGCGCGACGGAATTCGGGGACTGTCCCCGAATTCCGTCGTCGGTGCAGTAGAGAACCCATGCATGATCCGGGCTTATTCCAACCGGTGCAAACATCTCCGGGTGCACCTTTTTTGTTAAAATTTAATCTAGACAGTTGATGAGTTGCGGGAGTTCGCGAACCGGGATTATTCATAGGTTTGCGTGACGAGCGAGGTAGGGGTTAGCCACTTCTGGGTAGTCTGATGCGGCGATTTTACAAGACAGGGTTACTCTTGCTCCTCTTCCTCCTGGTGGCGACAGCAACGGCTATCGTGGTGAATGTCCGCAGCGATGCTTTTGAAGAGTGGATGAAAAGCCAGATCATCGACACTCTCCAGGAGCGATTCCAGGTTCGCGTTGAAATTGGAAGCGTTGAGGTTTGGCCATTCGGGGCCCAGGTCGAACTTCTTAATTTCCAACTGTTTAACCGAACCTACCCCGGTCGAGAACCGGCCATCGACGTTGACCGTATCCTGCTGGACTTCTCTATCACCAGCTTTTTTTCTCCTTCTATTGCCCTGGACAATCTGATTCTCGATTATCCTCACATCCACTTGTCTGAGGACCCCAACCAGCGGTTTAATTTTTCCAACATCTTCTTGTCCCCGGACCTGCAGAAACAGCAGGACGAGTTCTCTCTCCCAAGATTGGATATCAAGCAAATGGCATTGAATCGGGGATTGATTTTCTACAAGAACCAACCTTTCTTCCTGGATTCTGCAGAAGGCGGACTGGCCGCCACCCTGCGCTATGTTCCCGATCAACAGAAATATCTCGGTCACACCAGCTTTGAAAACTTGGATCTAACGCTCGAAGGACTCAGTGTCACCGACTTAACCCTGTCCCTGGACTTCGAATTCCTGGAAAACCAACTTCGAGTCCTTTCGCTGTTGTTGGATTCTGACGAGCTGGAAGTCCGTGCTGAAGGCAACATCAGTGATATCCAAAATTGGGTTTATCGTTTTGACACCGATTTTTCTGTTGATCTCGCCCAACTGGGAAAGTCCCTCTTCAGCTCTCATATCCAGGAAGGTCGTCTCTCTCTGAGGGGGACACTCTCGGCCAGGGAAGGAGACTTTTTATTCCAGGGGGAAGCGCGCTCTGACTTGGTTCAATGGGACAATCTTCCTTTTCAGAAAATTACAGCCGGTGTCCTGGTGGATCCTGAAGCGGTCACCCTAGAAGGGCTGGATGCTCAATTCTATGGCGGCAGCGTGCGAGGAGGGGGAAAGCTGAATTGGAAGGGGGATGGCACCTCTGATTTGCAGGTAACCGCATCTCAGGTCAGCATTGCTCCCCTCCTTTCCGATTTGGGCCAGGAGACGATCCGGGTCAACGGCTTCGCAGGTTTCACCGGCCAAATCAGTTGGCCCGGACTTCAGTGGGGAGAAGCGAGTGGCCAGGGTCACCTTTCCTACCAGGGAGAATTCCCTCCTCAAGGTTCGAAGGACCCTCCGATGGTCCCCGCTCTTTCCTTCCAGGGAGATTCCTCGATTTCCTTTGAACAACAGGAACTGCACCTCAAGGATGGTGTCCTGCGTACTCCCGCCAGCGTGATCACCTATAGCGGTTCTGTGAGCTTCTCGGGAGCTTATCGATTGGAGCTCGATCTCCTGTCCCAGCAGAGTGGTGAACTCTTCACACTGGCAGGGTACACAGAAATCCCAAAGCAATTCCTCGCCCAGGATTCCATCGATCTGAGGGGGCCCACCCGTATCTCGGGAACACTCGAGGGCGGGGAGAATCCGTTTGGGTTGAGAGGAACCGTCCGGAGTGAGCGGATCTTTTTCAGAGACGAACTGCTGGGTGACTTCGAATCCCAGGTGCGTTTATCCGAGGATACCTTACAGCTTGAGGATGCTCGGCTCCTGGGTCCCGGATTTGATCTTCGTGCTTCATTACTTCTGGTCCTCGACCCCACTGAAGTTCGGCCCTTGAAGGCTCTCGAACTTGAATTGAATGAAGTCCCGATCGAGCGTTTCCTCGCCGCCGCCGATCAAGCGGTCCCTATTGAGGGAGCCATCAGCGGTCAACTTCACTTGGAACAAATCGACTTGAGTGATTACAGAGGCAGCGGAAGGATTACCGTCACACAGCCAAGAATCTACGGCGAGCGACTCGACCGTTTCAGTGCACAGGTCGAAGTTGAGGGCAGGAAGATTTTTTTGCAACGATTTCAAGGCTCCATCCGGCAAGGCACGGTCTCCGGTCAGATGGCTGTGAATTTGGACGAAGAAACCTATTGGGTCGACATCGAAGGCAGCCAATTCCCACTCGATGACATGGTTTGGCTGCAAAAAAGGATTGCGGCGAAGGGATCCATCAACTTCAACCTGAAAGGAAAGGGAACCTTCAGTGAGCCCAACCTGGAACTTCTCTTGGAGGGACCTCGAATTGTCGTCAAAGAGCACGTTCTGGAGAACGTCTCGCTGCAGGCAAAAAGCCAGGGAGAGGCTCTCAAGTTCCGTGTCCAGCATCTTTACCTGGGAAATCCCTTCCTGTTTGAGGGAGATCTCGGACTGGCTGATCCCTATAGGGTCCAGGCCACCTCGGAGTTGAGACAACTCCCTCTGGGTCCTTATCTGCAACTCCTTCCTGTCCAGGGGCTACCTGATGTCGAGGGTGTGATCAGCGGTCGCCTCACCCTGGCTGGCCCCTTATTGGATCCCGCACAGCTCAAGGTGGAGGTGGCATTCCCACAATTCAACCTTTCGATGGCGGGTTACGAGTTGCACAACGTCGGTCCCTTGCAATTTTCCTATGATGCCGGACTGGTCACCATCGATCAACTCAGCTTGAGGGGCACGGATACCGAGCTTGAGATTGAAGGAACGGTTGACCTGAGAGGAAACCAAAACATCAATCTCAAAATGGAAGGGGCAATGAATCTGCTGGTGATGAACAGTTTCTTGCCTACCGGGGCAATAGCCGGACAGCTCCAGTTGGAAACCGTCATCGGGGGCTCTTTGAGCCAACCCCGCATCGTGGGAGTTGCCGATCTGAAAGAGGGTTTTCTGGTTCATCCCCAATTGCCGACCACCCTCTTTGATGCGGAAGGCAGCCTCAGGTTCACTGCCAATCAGGTTGCTTTGGACAGCTTTTCGGCCCGAACCATCTACGGCACCGTGAACGCGGAAGGGGGAATCTTCCTGGAGGGGCTTCAGCCTGCACGTTGGCAAATCAACGTCTCTGGAAACGGCCTCCGCCTGGAATACCCACGCAACCTTATTTCAACCCTGGATGTGGATTTGGACCTCCTGAAAAGCGACACCTCCCAATTGATCTCGGGTGCGGTCTATGTGCGGGCTGCAGAGTACTCCGAAGATATCTCTATTCCCGAACTCATGGTCGAATATGCTCGAAGCGACATCGATTCCCTTCCCACCACAGGGGCTCCGGAAGTGGCCCTGGATATCACGGTCGAGGCTTACCAGAGTATACGTGCCACCAACAACCTGGCCGACGTGGTGGCCAGTGCGGACTTAAACGCGCGGGGAACTTTGCAAAATCCGGTCATTCTGGGCACGGTGACCATCGACAGTGGCCTCGTTTTCCTAGAGAACAATGAGTACGAGATCTCTCGAGGGATTGTCAATTTCAACAATCCGAGACGGACCCGACCCTTTGTCAATTTGGAAGCTCAGACCGAGATCAGGGAGTTCACCATCTCGGTCGTTATCCTGGGCCCCGTCGATCAGCTGGAGTTCACCTTTCGCTCAGATCCTCCCTTGCCCACGCCGAGCATCCTTTCCCTTCTCGCCATTGGCCAGACCCAGGAAGAAATCCTGGGGTTTGAAGGAGAAAGCCAGAGCCAAATGGGGACTCTTGCTGTCTACGGAGCAGGAGCTATTCTCAGTAGAAGTTTCGGAGAAAAACTGGAGACTCGGACCAGTCGGCTCTTCGGCATCGAAAAATTTTCCATAGATCCATTTCTTTTCGGAAGCGAGCGCTCTCCGGGAGCTCGGATTACCCTGGGCAAGCAGTTAACGAAGGATCTCTCCGTCAACTACAGCACCGATTTGAGCAGCAATCAACAGGGTCAAATCGTGGTCTTCGAATACAAGGTAACCGATTGGTTGACCACGGTTGGAACCCGGGACCAGGACGGATCCATCGCCGTCGACTTCAAGCTGAAGAAACGATTTTGAGAGGATTTGTGTCTAGAGTTCACAGAACGATACCAGCTCTCTTTCTGAGTCTGATCTTCTATTCTCTTTTCCCAGGTTCTCTTCGAGCCGATTCCCCATTCGACGGCAAGATCATTCAAAACATCGAGATTCAATCGGACGGCCCTCTGAATGACATCTCTTACACCGACCTTTTCAACTTGATGGAACTGCGCGAAGGGGAGTCCTACAGCGCCTCTCAAGCCGAACGCTCGATCCAACGCCTCTTCTCCACCGAAATGTTTCACGATGTGCAGGTCAGCGTCGAACCCGCTGGTGATCGAGTAGGGGTCAAGATCCTCCTTATCCGGAGATATCTGATCCAGGAAATCAAGCTCGAGGGAGACGTGAAACTGGACAGGCAGCGGCTGCGTCGGGAGCTTGCCATCCGATCCGGTGAAGCCTATTCCGCAGAAGCGGTAGAAAAGACCCTTGCCCGTCTGGGGGAGCTCTACCGAAGACACGGCTACTACCGCACCCGAATCCAGCCCCGGTTTGAACTCCATCACCCAACAGCGCGCCTGAGTCTGACGTTCCAGATCGAGGCTGGTGATCAGGAACTTGTCAATCAACTTGATCTTCGTGTTGAGGGAGATCTGGCTGAAGAACAGATCCTCTCTTTGATCAAGACCCGTGAAGGAAAACCCTTTTCCCGGGTTCAGCTGGAGGAAGACCTGAAAACAATCCAGGACCATCTCATCTTACGAGGCTACCTGCGATGTTACGTGAGCGAAACCGTTCGCTACCCGGATGATGAAAATGGGGTATCGCTGGCTGTCTTCATTGCCACCCGAGAACAAACTCAGATTGAATTTCAAGGCATCGAGGTCGAGCGGGAGGAACTGGCCTCTCTGCCCATCTTCAGCCCAACAGGAACAGCACCGTTCTTCCTGGAGGCAACTCGAAAGGAACTTCGTCAGAAATATCAAGAAGAAGGATACTTCCTGGCCCAGGTGGAGTACGAAACCTCTGGGACCGGACGGGAGCCCAGCCAGGTCGTGATCAAGGTCGATAGAGGCCAGAGATTCAATCTCAAGAAGATCCGATTCGAAGGAAATCAGTTCGCCGCAGCGGGATCTCTCAAAAAGCTCCTCACCGTGGAGAAAGAAGGAGTCTTTAGTCGAGGGAAGTTCTCGACCGAGATGGCAGAAGAAGATGCGAGCAGCATTCAAAGATACCATCAGCGACGCGGCTATAAGGATGTGCAGGTTGTTCATGCCCTGGTTCTGGAGGGTTCTGACTCTCGTGATCTCACGTTGGTCTATAAGATTCAGGAAGGTCCACTTTATCTCATTGACACGGTTCATTTTATCGGCAACGAGTACCTCAGCACCAAGACTCTTTTCGAGGAAATTCAAGGCCATCCCGGGACGCCCTTCTCCCCTTTCTTAGTCGCCCAGGATCGTGCCAACATCATGGCAGCCTACGCCAATCGGGGATACCGGCAAGTGGGTTTCCGTTCCGAGATCCTCTTCCCCGAACCGGGGCGAGTGAACATTACTTACTTTCTCCGGGAAAGTCCTCGTTCCTTTACCGAGCAAGTCATTTTGACCGGCAACCACAGCACCCGTGAGGCTTTGATTCAAAGAGAAGTGGAAATAGCTTCCGGGGACCCCCTGTCCCTGGATCGCATCCTGGCGACCGAGAGCAATTTATATAATCTAGCAATCTTCAGCAAGGTACAGGTCCGAGAGGTTCCTTCCTACCAAGATCCCCTCCACAAGAATGTGATGGTCCATGTTGAGGAAGCAAAAAGATATACGCTTTTGTATGGTATCGGTTACAGCTCATACGAAGGAGTACGGGGTACTTTGGGCCTCGCCAACAGTAATTTTCTTGGCCGAGCCAGCACCCTCTCTCTGGGTCTTCGTGTGGGGGCCCAGCGTCAACGTGCCAACATATCCTATAACCTATCCCAGCTTTTCGAGCGGAGGTTCCCATCCGTTATTTCCTTAACCGCAACCAACTCCAAAGCCCTCACGGAAAGCATCGAAGGGGGACAGAAAGCCTTCCGCGGAAAACCCTTTGATGAGTTCCGCTTAATTGCCTCCACCCAGACTCAGCGCCGTTTGAGCCACCGAGACGCTCTATTCTTTCGCTACAATCTTGAGAAGGTCCAGATCACCCTGCCCCGTAGCCTCCCCGGTCCCCTGCAATTCTTTCGACAAGAAGAAGAACTCCTGCTCTCCAGTGTTTCCCTATCCTATCTCAACGAGTCGCGGGATAATCCGACCGACCCGCGCACCGGATTTCTTCTGAGCGGGGATTCACGACTCTCAGCTCGGCTCATCGGCTCCGACGAGGACTTTTTGCGCCTCTTTGCCCGGGGGCAATACTATCGGAAACTTTTTCCCGATCTCATCCTGGCCACCTCCCTGAGACTAGGTGTAATCCTTCCCTTCGGTGGAACATCCGCCCAATTCATCGAGAACCCGATTCCCATTAGTGAGCGCTTCTTCTCGGGGGGGTCGACAACGCTACGAGGACTCCCCCAGGATCTAGCTGGACCTCTTTTGACGAACCCGGCCACAGGAGAGATCATACTCGTCAACTCTCGCGGAGAACCTGATCCCAATGGACGCCCCGTCCCCTTAGGAGGAAATGCCCTTTTGATCACCAATCTGGAGCTGAGATTTCCTCTCGTGGCTCTCTTTTCGGGAAATCTTTTCTACGACTTCGGTAACGTTTTCCGCAGTCCTGGCCATCCGGGTTCCGGATTCAATCACGCGGTTGGGACTGGGGTTCAAGTCAACACCCCGGTAGGAGCCATCCGATTCGACCTCGGGTATTCGCTCAATCCTCCTGACGCCACGGGATTCCACCACTGGAACTTCCACATCACCTTGGGGCAACCCTTCTAATGATCGGAGCACCTGCCCTTTTTCTTTTTCTATTTTTCCCGCTCAGTGTTGGGGGCGAGGTCGTGGATCAGGTTGCGGCTCTCGTCGAAGGGGAAGTGATTACCCTTTCCGAGGTCCAGCAACTGGTGCAATACAAGGGTTGGCAGATATCGGACGAGCCTGATGAAAGAAGAAACTTGTATCTAACCGTTTTGGATCAAATCATCAATCAAAAACTGATATCACGCGAAGCCCAACACACTCCTGGAATTCAAATATCACAGGACGACGTTGCTCACCAATTGCAAGCCTATCGGCGTCGCTTCTCTTCACAGGATGAATTTCAGGAGCAGCTCGAATCGATGGAGATGACCGAGTCTACCCTGCGAGACTTGATCCGGCGTGAACTGACGGTCTGGAAGTTTGTTCAGACCCGATTCGAGCCCTTCATCATAGTCATGCCAGCGCAGATCCAGAAGTACTACGATGAGATTCTGGTGCCCGAATTAGCCCAGACAGGGGCCCCTCTCCCTGCACTTGAGCTGGTCCAGGAGCAAATTCGGGAAATTCTCATCCTGGAGAAAACCAACCAGGAGATGGATCGATGGGTGAAAAATTTGCGGAGCAAGGCTCAGGTCAGCGTTCTCCTCTTTCGAGCGACTCCCTCCTCTCCCAATCTCCCCCAGGAACTCTTGATCGAGTGGGAACTTCAGCCCGTGACGATCGCGCCATCAGACCGGTGAGATGGTGCCGTGGTTCGGTTGTGCGGTCGTGCTGTGGTGCGGTCGTGCGGTCGGATTTGGGATTTCGGACTTATTTCGGGTTGTGCTTTGGATTTCGTGTTTTTGAAGGTGGGGCTTCTGTCGCACGCCTTGGCAGGAGGGCACTTTCGCCGCTTCCTCACTCCACCCTATCGATCATCAGGCCTGGACTGACCAGGAAGGCCACAAAAACTTGACGTAACGGCACTACAGCACGACAGCACAACAGCACCAATTAGTAATACTGTTTATGCGAATCCACGATTAGAGTGACCGGACCGTCATTCACCAGAGCCACCTTCATCGTGGCTTGAAATTTACCCGCTTCCACCGTCACTCCTTCCAAACGAAGTTGCTCAATGAGTTCCTGGTAGAGCTCCTTTGCCTGAGTGGGAGGAGCGGCGCGCGAGTAACTGGGTCGATTTCCCTTGCGCGAGTCTCCGTATAAAGTAAACTGAGAAACCATCAGCACGCTTCCTCCCACGTCTCGTAACGAAAGATTCATCTTGCCCTGGTCATCCTCAAAGACGCGAAGATTGAGGATCTTCTTTTTGAGGAAGGCCAGGTCCTGCAGTCCATCGCTCGCTTCGACGGCCAACAAAACAAGCAACCCTTTGGAAATCTCACCAACGGTTGCGCCCTCAACCGTGACCTCAGCCTCTTCAACTCGCTGTATCACGGCTCGCATCTGATTCTCACCCCCAGCGTTCCCGCAGAATCCGTTCGAAACGAGGGCGAAGCACGATGTCAAAAGTCTGTTGTTTATCCGGAAACATCTTCAATATGGCTTTCTCTGCTCCCCACACCAGTTGTTGCGCCTCTTCCCGAGTCAGAGCGGCATCCTGGTAGAGAACATTGGTAGTCAAATCGACCAGCACCCGCAATCGGCGAATTTTTTTCTTCTCCTCTTGAATCAGATGCTCTCGATCATCAAAAACCATAGCCCATACTTTATCAGGGAGGTGAGTTCAGGGACAGTCCCCGAATTCTCACAGAATTCGGGGACTGTCCCTGAATTCCGTCGCTCTGAGAGTCCCGGGCTAATTCACTGAGAAGATTTCAAAGTTCTGTATGGGCAGGAAATCAAAGCCGCTCTGGTGACGATAACCGGCCTGCTCCATTTCAGTAAGGAGAAGTTGTCTTGGAGTCCAATGACCTTCCGTAGCAAAAAGACTCAGGATCCCGGTCAGATCGTCTTTCATGTCAACGATTGCCACCCGGCCTTCTGACTTCAGATCTGTCCTTAAGTTGGAAAAATAATCCACCCTGCGCCCTATAATATGGTGGTAAGTGTTGCAGAGAAAGACGAGATCAATGGTGCCGTCCGGCAAAAGGGGGTCTTCCAACTCAGCCAGGATCACCACAACATTGAAAGCGCCGTTCTCGCTGACCAGATATTCGAGTTCTTCCGTGATATCCATGTCAACATCCACAGCATACACTCGACCGGTGGGACCCACCGCCTCTGCCAAGAGGAAAGTGAAATAGCCTCCCCCGGCACCGATATCGGCGACATGATCTCCCAAGTTAATATTGAGGGACTCGATCACCTGCTCGGGAAGCTGCCAGCCCGCTCTGTCATAGAGGGTCCAGAAATCCAGCTTGGACAGGCCTGAACAACCGGTCAAACAGGTGAGTAAGGCAATGAATAGGACTGTTTTTTTCACAGGCTGCGCAACCTAAGACGACGGCTGATCCGACGCCTTTTCGTCCCTTTCTCCACCGGTCTCCGGTGCAAGAATGACGAGCGGGATTTCCCGTCTGGTTCTCCGTTGGTAGGCTGTGTAGCCCGCATGCATCTTCACAAATCGAGGCCACAGGAGCTTCTTTTCATCCTGGGAGCCTTGCCTGGCTGTGACCCGCTCTCGGGACCGTCTGATCTGGATGGTGGCAGCCGGGCTGGCCCTGAGATTGAGCCACCAGGAGGGATGCCGGTCATCTCCTCCATTGGAGGCAACCAGAGCCCAATGTGCACCCTCCCGAACGTAGAGCAGGGGCACCGTACGAGCTTTGCCACTTTTTCTACCCACTGTGGTGAGAAGGAGCACCGGTGCACCGACGGAGCCGCCAATCAAGCCTCCCGTAGCCCGGTAGACCAGCATGTGGATGAGGGAGACTGACCAGATCAAGAAGCGAATATTGGGCAAAGGTTCCTTAGTCCTCCCACTGGGCGAGCATTCCAATCAGTTGCTGGGCGCCAGGCGTTTGAGCTCTTCAAACCAGTTGAGGACGACCTGGATTTGGGCTTGCGCCGATTCCTGCGTTGCCTGGACCATCACAAACCGTTGGCCGTCAGGAGTGATATCGTAATTCGATGTTGTGCCAGT
>JACZQQ010000065.1 GCA_022545645.1 Acidobacteriota bacterium
CTTTCTGGTCTCCGGAAGCCCGGTCAAGAGGCTTTGATCGCTCTAGCCCGATTTGATAGAGTAAGTGCCAGATTACCACCCACTAAGGAGGAATCATGTCGGAAAAAGTTTTGATTTTTGACACGACCTTGAGAGACGGCGAACAGTCCCCCGGATGTTCCATGAACCTGCAGGAAAAGCTCAAGATGGCGCACCAACTGGAGCGCCTGAACGTGGATGTTATCGAAGCTGGTTTCCCCATTGCCTCCGATGGAGATTTTGAAGCCGTTCAGGCAACCGCAGCCGAGATTCGCCAGCCCATCATCACGGCTTTGGCCAGAACCAACCGGCAGGACATTGAACGGGCCTGGGAGGCCATCAAAGGTGCCGCCCACCCACGCATTCATACTTTTATCGCCACTTCCGATATTCACTTGGAATTCAAGCTTCGCAAGTCGCGGTCCGAGGTTCTCGAGCAGTCCATCGAGGCGGTCAAAATCGCTCGGGATCTGTGCTCGGATGTGGAGTTTTCTGCCGAAGATGCCACCCGAAGCGACATCGATTATCTAGCGGAGGTCTTCGAAGCGGCCATCGAAAACGGGGCCACAACCATCAATATCCCCGACACTGTCGGCTATGCTATTCCCCAGGAATATGGACCCTTTGTCAAAGAGCTTATTTCTAAAATTTCCAATCGGGACAAGGCCCGCTTTAGCTGCCACTGCCACGACGACCTGGGATTGGCTGTTGCCAACTCTCTGGCGGGTGTCGAAAGCGGATGCCGGCAGGTTGAATGTACCGTCAACGGAATCGGTGAGCGTGCCGGCAATGCCTCCCTTGAAGAGATCGTTATGGCATTGCGGACGCGAAAGGATCTGCTCCCCTACCATACGGATATCGTCACCGAGGAGATTTACCGTTCCAGCCGGCTGGTATCCAACCTCACCGGAGCCTTCGTTCAAGCCAACAAGGCAGTGGTGGGAAAAAATGCCTTCGCTCACGAAGCAGGGATCCATCAGGACGGAATGCTGAAACATGCTCGCACCTATGAAATCATGACTCCCCAATCCGTGGGAATCATCAGCAGCACGCTGGTGATGGGAAAGCACAGTGGGCGGCACGCCCTGAGTAAGAAGTATGAAGAGTTGGGGTACCAACTGAGTAAGGAAGAACTGGAGCGAGCTTATTTCTTCTTTACCAAGCTGGCTGACCAGAAAAAAGAGATTTACGACGAGGACCTCATCACCATCGTTCAGGATGGCATCAAAACCATCCCCGATACTTACAAGATCAGCCACGTCCACGCGGCAGGTGGAAACCAGGGACTTTCCTCTGCGGTGGTGAGGCTGGCCAAAAATGATGAGACCTATGTAGCATCCGCCCACGGAGACGGACCGGTGGATGCCACCTATAAAGCCATTGACCAGATCACCGGCCTGCGGGGACGGCTCCTGGACTACAGCGTCAACTCGGTGAGCCGGGGCAAAGACGCGCTGGGAGAGGTTTTTGTCCACGTTTCCTTCAACGATCGAAATTACACTGCAAAAGCGGCCAGCGTCGACATCATCGACGCCAGTGCGCGTGCCTATGTCAATGCGGTCAATAAAGCGCTTTACGAAAAGAAGCAGGAGGCAACAGGACAGCAACCGGAGTCGGTGTCAACAGAGCCGCAAAAGATCCCCCACAAGGCTACAGGGTCCTAGAAGTGTCCAAAGAGCCTAAAACCTTATTGGACAAAATCTGGGACCGGCATGTGGTTCACCAGGAACCGGGGCAGCCAGCGATCCTTTACATCGATTGTCATCTGGTGCATGAGGTCACTTCGGCTCAGGCCTTTGAAGGTTTGCGGCTGGCAGGACGAAAGGTCCGGCGGCCCAACCTGACCTATGCAACCGTGGACCACAATGTCCCCACCTGGGATCGTTCTCTGCCCATCACAGACGCCATCTCCAAGCTTCAGATCGATACCTTGGGAAAAAACTGTAAAGAGTTCGAAATTCAGTTGTTCGGATTGGACAGTCCTAACCAGGGGATTGTTCATGTGATTGGACCGGAGTTGGGGATTACTCAACCCGGGAAGACCCTCGTTTGCGGTGACAGTCACACTTCGACCCACGGGGCCTTCGGTACTTTGGCTTTTGGGGTCGGGACCAGTGAGGTTGAGCACGTGTTGGCCACCCAGTGCCTGCTTCAATCCAAGCCCAGGAGTCTTCAGATTCAGGTGCAGGGCCAGCTGCCGACCGGGGTGACTGCCAAGGATGTCATCCTTTACATCATTCGAACCATTGGGACCGATGGTGGCACGGGTTGTGTGATCGAGTATACGGGGGACACCATTGGTCGATTTACCATGGAAGAGCGGATGACGGTGTGCAACATGTCCATCGAGGCGGGCGCACGAGCTGGAATGATCGCACCCGATGAAACGACCTATGCCTATGTGGAGGGACGCTCTTATGCCCCTCAAGGAAAGGAATTTCAGGATGCGGTTGACTATTGGAAGACACTTCCCAGTGACCCGGATGCCTCCTTTGATCGAACGGTCGAAGTGGAGGTTTCTTCCCTAGCTCCCCAGGTCAGCTGGGGAACCAATCCCGGAATGGTGACCGACGTGACGGGCACCGTACCCGATCCCGAATCCTTTGCCGACGAAACCAGCCGCCGAGCAGCCCGCAGCGCCCTGGAGTACATGGGGCTGCAACCTGGTCTCCCCATTACAGAAATCAAGCTGGACCGAGTTTTTATCGGCTCCTGTACCAACGCACGGATCGAAGACCTGAGGGCAGCGGCCCGGATGATCCAGGGACGCAAAGTCTCCTCCTCCCTTCAGGCCATGGTGGTACCCGGTTCGCAGCAGGTCAAGCGTCAGGCTGAAAAAGAGGGTCTGGATCGCATTTTCACGGAAGCGGGATTTGACTGGAGAGAGTCAGGATGCAGCATGTGCCTGGGAATGAATCCTGATATTCTCAGCCCGGGTCAACACTGTGCCTCTACCTCCAACCGCAACTTTGAGGGCAGGCAGGGGCGGGGAGGACGCACCCATCTGGTGAGCCCGGCCATGGCTGCGGTGGCGGCTATCGAAGGGCATTTTACAGATATTCGCCAATGGTCCGACAACTAAACTCATGGAGCCATTCGTTAAAATCAAAGGACTGGTCGCCACCCTGGATCGCGTTAATGTGGATACCGATCAGATCATCCCCAAGCAGTTCCTGAAGCGAATCGAGAAAACGGGTTACGGCCAGTTTCTCTTCTTCGATTGGAGATTGAACGAAGATGGCTCTCCCAATCCTGATTTCGAATTGAATGCGCCTCAATTCAAGGGAGCATCGATTCTTCTTACCCGTGACAATTTCGGGTGTGGATCTTCTCGCGAGCACGCTCCCTGGGCGCTGTTAGATTACGGCTTCCATTCCATTCTTGCACCTTCCTTCGCCGACATTTTCTACAACAATTGTTTCAAGAACGGTATGCTCCCGGTGCAGCTTCCCCAAGATCAAATTTCTGATCTCTTTGAGTGGGTCGGAGCAAATCCAGGTGCCCAGCTCACCGTTGATCTGGAGTCACAGACTCTTTCCGGGGACTCACTGGAGTATCCCTTTGAAGTGGATCCCTTTCGCCGGGACTGTCTGCTGAAGGGCCTGAATGACATCGACTTGACCCTCCAGTACGAAGAGCAGATTCGGGAGTACGAAAGTAAGAATGGGTAGACTGTCCCCTTTCTTAAGCACTTTCATTCAGCCCGGATTGTGGATCATCCGGGCCAGGGAGGTAGAATCCATGAACCACTCTATTTTGCCTGCTTTTCGCATTTTCTTCTCCCTGGCACTAGCTGCCCTGTGGCTGCCCGGCTGCTCAGCTGCTGAGAGGGAAGAGGTGCAGGAAGAGCAGTCGACCAGGCCTTCCGCGGAGTACTTCTTGACCAGCGAGAACACCCACAACCGTTGGAGCAGAACCATTCCTCCCGTGCTTAGAGTTCCTTCAGGCGCGGTGATCGAGGTGCAGACAAAGGAGGCCTCCGACCAACAGATCACGCCAACATCAACGATTGAGGATCTGGCCAATATGGACAGTTCTCTGGTTCACCCCCTGACCGGACCGGTCTATGTCGAGGGTGCGGAACCGGGAGATACCCTGGCCGTGACCTTAATTGAACTGGAAGTGCTGGGCTGGGGCTGGACGGCTGCCAGACCAGGAAGGGGATTTCTCCCTGATGTACCCGGTGAGCCCTTGCTGAAGACGTTCCAGATTGACAAGGAAACGGCACTAGCTCGCTTTTCCGACAACATCTCGATTCCCATCAAGCCGTTTCCGGGGGTCATGGGTGTGGCTCCGGACACCGATGAGATGCTCAGAACCCGCCCCCCGCGGGAAAATGGCGGGAATATGGACAACAAGTATATGACGGAAGGGACCATCATCTATTTCCCGGTCCTGGTGGAAGGGGCACTTTTTTCCATCGGCGATACTCACGCCGCCCAGGGAGACGGTGAAGTCTCCGGTACGGGCATCGAGGCACCCATGCGCATCGTCTATCAAGTGGAGGTCATCAAGGGGGGACGAAAGATTTCCGAACCCCAGTACGAGACCGATGAATATTATGCGGTCACGGGATTTGCACCCACGATCGATGAGGCCGCCCGCAAAGCCACCCAATTTATGGTGGACTATCTGGTGGCCGAACACCATTTGACACCGATCGAGGCCTATAGTCTCTGCTCGCTGGCCGGTGACCTGAAGATTTCAGAAGTCGTCGACCTCCCCAACGTTCTGGTCAGCATGCACATGCCCAAGAACCTGTTCCATGAATAGCCCGGTTGTTAGACGGAGATTCGAAGGTGATGCACTCCTGGAACCTCACTCCCAAGGAGGCCATTCAACTCCAGAAGCAGCTGAAGGATCAGGTCAAGACTCATCTCACTCTGAGGCACCCTCAGCGCATCGCCGGGGTGGACGTCGCTTACCTCCCTGAAAAAGAGCAATCGGTGGCCACGGTGGTTGTGGTCTCCTGTGCCGACTTTGCAACCGTTGAGTCAGCGGTTGCAAAGATGAAGACCCCGTTCCCCTATATTCCCGGGTTACTCAGCTTTCGAGAGATCCCCCCCATTTTAAAGGCTCTCGAGCAGCTTTCTGACCTTCCGGATCTGATCCTGGTGGATGGACACGGGCAAGCCCATCCCCGCCGTTTTGGCATCGCCGCTCATCTGGGACTGTGGCTCAAGCATCCCACCATTGGTATCGGGAAATCGCGTCTTTGCGGGGAGTTCAGGCAACCCGGCAACCCAAAGGGCGCTTCAACAGATTTGATCCACAAGGGGGAAGTCATTGGAAAGGTGCTGCGCACGCGGACGGGAGTCCAACCCGTTTTCGTTTCCGTGGGGTATGGTCTGCCCCTTAAGGAGTGCGTACACTGGACTCTTGCCATGACTTCACGCTTTCGACTGCCCGAGCCTATTCGAAGAGCGGACAAGTTATGTAGTCAAAGCAAGACAAAGTAGACTGTCCGGCATGGCTGAGAAGATTGATGCAGAGGAAGCTCCCGTTCATCGCTCAGAAGAGCTGATCTATAACAGTGTCTATCGACCGGTCGATGTGAGAGCCCTGCTCGAGTCAGCCGACACCCGGGGGCAGATTCGAAGGTTGGCCGTGCCTCACCTCTTTTTTGGGTTAAAGGAGTTGGCGGATGAGGAGTTCTTGGGACTCCTGCCCCATGTGACCGAGGAACAGTGGACCGGAATCCTGGACCTCGATTTGTGGTCGGGAGACAACATGAGCAGCGAGCAGTTTCTCGATCTGGAACGGCACATCGTACAAGCTGAGGATCCGGTGGCTCGAAAACTCATTCGCGCTGCTGATCCGGAGTTGTGGGAACTGCTCTTCAAGCGCAAGCTGAAGATTTATCCTAAGGTCGAAGAAGATGAATATGAGGCTGAGCCGCAGGCAGGGGAATGGCTGGTAACGCCCGATAAGAACTATTTAATCGTACTGCCCCAAACTCCCGAAGAGGCCCGTCTGCTTCGTGCTTTGATTCTTCGCCTTTACGAATTGGATCCCGCTTATATTGCCATCCTGTTCGAGTCGAGTGCGGCTCGGACCTCGACTGAAATCGAGGAAGTAGCTTACCAACATCGGAAGAGTCGGGTCGAAGCGATGGGTTTTCAGGATTACTTTGAAGCCATCGATATTTATACCTTTTTCCCGCCGGAGGAGCCTTTACCGGAAAAAAAGCAGGAACAACTCCGGGAAGTGAGCACCCTACCGGTCCAGTTGGAGGAAAAATTCAAAGGCCCTCTATTACTTTTTCAAGCTTTTGCTCTGATCACCAACCCTCAGGAGTCACAAGCCCTATTGGAGGAACTTTTCTTTGTTTGCAACAAGGTCTTGTCGGCAGACCGTGCTTCCCCGGCGGATCCGGAGCGCGTCAAGGAAACGATCGGCAAAGCAATCACGGGAATCAATCTGGGCCTGGACTGGCATTCAAAGGGGAATCTTCAAAAGGCTGCTGAGGATCTGCGACTCCATTATCTTCAGTCCTTCTTTCAGGCCGGATACAGTCGTTTAGTGGAACTGCAAAGGAAAGGCCGAGGGTTGAAGGACGCTTCCGGAGAACCTGAGCCCGGGTCGTTTCTGGAAGCCTTCCTGGAGGGGCTGTTGAAGAAGTATCCACTGCTGAGCGAGCAAAGGGAAGGGAAGATCCACACGCGTTTCTTTCAAACCCGCCGCGATCTGGAGACCGCGAAGGCCCTTCTTGACCCTCTTGAGCCGGTCTTGTAAGCTGCCGTCCTCGCTTCCTATGTCGCTTTACAGATTTCTTGGGCTGGAAAAAAAGGCGGACTCAGAGACGGTATCCACGGAAACCGAGACCGTCCGTAAGATCACCCAGGCCTTGGATCAGATGGATCCGCAGCAGGCCCGACATATCGCTGTCTTTGCCTACATTCTGGGCCGGGTGGCTCATGCTGATCTGGAAATCAGTGAGGAAGAAACCCGTGAGATGGAACGTTCGGTCATGGAGCTGGGCCAGTTACCCGAAGAACAGGCCATCATCGTGGTTCAGATCGCAAAAACCCAGAATGTGCTGTTTGGAGGAACGGAAAACTATCTGGTGACACGGGAGTTCAACAAAATGGCAACGCAGAAGCAGAAAATTGCTTTGCTGCATTGTCTTTTTGCCGTCTCCTCCACGGACGAAGACATCTCTGGTGCAGAGGACAGGCAGATTCGCCAGATTACGGCCGAACTCAAGCTGGAGCACAAGGATTTCATCGCCGTTCGATCCGACTACCGGCACCACCTCTCCGTGCTGAAGAAAAAGGGACAGTCACCTTCTTCCCACGGGAAAGGGTGACTGTCCCTTTTCCTCCGTGCTTTCGTGCTTTCGTGTCGGAGACTGGCGCTAGCGGGTTAGGATTCTTGACAACAGGGGCACAGCTCTCGGAGTAGCTTAAAGGTGTAGATGCCGTCGGAGTGGCCATCCGTCCAGCGCACCCTCAAACCGTATCGACCGACTAGCTCGAGTGAGCTGGGAGCAACATCCTCGGTGACCGCCTGAGGTCTGAGAATTTCCCGACCCGTCCACTCATCCACACATACCGCGCAGGGACATTTCAGTCGCAGATAACGCGCCGGATAGAGACTTTCGTGCCCACTCTTCCAAAGGATTCGGATGTCGTGATCACCCGCCCGCGTGATTTCGCGAGGGATGACCGGACTGTCGTCGCCCGAGCGAGTCTGCTCGTCCATTAAAACGACACCTTGATATCCTGCTCGAGTTCTCCCGCCATGGCGCGGATGCTGATCTGAGCGGCCGTGTTCTCCGCTACCTGCAAAAAGGCCTTGGCCTGCTCTGATTCCGGGTCAGCCAATACCACCGGTTTTCCCTGGTCTGAATGGACACGAATATTGGTGGAGAGCGGGATTTCTCCCAGGAAGGGCAACCCCCTGCTCTCACTCACCTTACGTGCTCCGCCTGTCCCGAAAATCTCATCCCGTTGACCACAATGGCTGCACCGATAGTGGCTCATGTTCTCTACAATGCCGAGCACCGGTGTATTCAACTGATTGAACATGGCAATGGCCTTCTGGGCCACATTCAGAGCCACGTCCTGCGGCGTTGAAACGATCACCGCACCGGTCAATGGAACCTTCTGGCACAGGCTCAACTGGATGTCGCCGGTTCCGGGCGGCAGATCAATAATCAGATAATCCAGTTCGCCCCACTGCACCCCTCCCAGGAATTGAGTGATCATTTTGTCCAGCATGGGTCCACGCCAGATCACCGCCTTCTCTTCAGGAAGGAAAAAGCCCATGGATATGATTTTCACATCATACTGAGTGACGGGAATCATTTGTTGGTTTGGCCCGGAGACGGGCTTCTCGGAAAGACCCATCAAGGTGGGAATACTGGGTCCATAGACATCCGCGTCCATCAATCCGACCTGGGCACCACTTTGTGCCAGAGCCACCGCCAGGTTTGCACTGACGGTTGATTTACCCACTCCTCCCTTTCCGCTGGCCACGGGGATGACGTTCTTCACTCCTGGGAGCAGACTCTGATTATCCGAAGAAGACGATCGAACACGTGCCGTCATTTCCACGTTGGCCTCGTCGACTCCGTCCAGTGCAAGTATCGCTTGTCTTGCCTCCTCCCTCATCTGATCCTTGACAGGGCAGGCAGGCGTCGTTAGTTCAATGGTTACGGCCGCCACACCACCGCAGAACTTGACGTCTTTTACAAAGCCCAGCGACACGATGTCCCGGCCCAGGTCGGGATCCTGAATGCTTTTCAAGGCGTCCACGATATCAATCTTCAGCTTGTCAGTCTCAGACATTTTTTACTCCCATTGCTCCATCACTCCTATGCAGTATACCTTCTGGCTTCTCAACCGGCCAATGTGTATCATTCTCCACTCATGAGGACAAGCGAATGACGGACATGGGGAACTCCTCTGCTGACGCGGAGGTCATTATTTACACGGATGGCGGCTGCAGTGGGAATCCCGGACCGGGAGGTTGGGCTTTTATTCTTCGCCATGTGACCACCGGAAAGACCATGGAAAAGACTGGAGCCACCCTGCAAACCACCAATAATCAAATGGAATTGCAGGCCCTCATAGAAGGACTACAATCCCTGCAAAGACCTACACGCGTTCATGTCGTGACCGACAGTACCTACTTGAAACAGGGACTCACCGAGTGGATCCAGAATTGGAAACGCCGGGGTTGGAAACGAAAAACGAGCAACGGACTGAAGCCTGTCAAGAATGTCGAGCAGTGGAAGCAACTGGACGCACTGACTCAAATGCACAAGCTGAGTTTTGAATTGGTGCGAGGGCACGTCGGCCATCCTGAAAACGAACGCTGCGATGAATTGGCCGTCAACGCTTACAAGGAGCTGATGGGTTGAGTTCCATAGAAAAACTCCGCCTCATTTGTTAGAGTCCAACCATCAACCTCTTGGAAAACAAAATGGGCAAGTGGATTCACTTACTGTCATGGCTCCTGATTTGGCCTACCCTCTTCGCCAATGATCCGGATTTAAGGGCCGATCTCGTTCAGAGGCGACAATCGGTCATGGAAAAGATGGGGAATCGCGGAATGCTGATTCTATTCAGCGCCGACGTTCGCCCTTATTCGGGGGATGTCTCCTATGAGTTCCGCCAGGAAAACAACCTGTTTTATCTCACGGGAAATCGTCATCCTGAAACCACACTCGTCCTGATGCCACAGAATTCCTCCAGACGTGAGATCTTGTTTCTGCCCGATCGTGATCCTCGCCGAGAACTGTGGGATGGGAAAATAGCGAGTCCTGAAGAGGTTGCGGACACAAGCGGTATCCAAACCGTTTGGAGCTCTTCTGAGTTTGACTCTTTTCTGGATTCCGTTTTGTACGGACGTCCCTACCGGAGCCAATCCAGCCAGTTCGATGACTTTTTCGCAGACCTTCAAAAGGGTGTGGCTGACGTTTACCTGCTCATGGAACCCAAACCGGGGTTGACCGGAGAAGTCAGCGAGGAGTTTCGATTCGCCAACCGTTTGCGAGAGCGGTTCACTGGAATTCAGATCAAAGACGCATCCCAGATCTTCCAGCAACTCAGGGTGATCAAGTCCCCCTATGAGATCAAACAGCTTCAAGAAGCTATCGATATCACCATCGAGGCACAGCTTGAGGTGATGAAGATCCTGCATCCGGGTCTCTGGGAATACGAAGTGGAAGCCCTGATCGAATACGTCTTTAAGAAGAGGAACTCATTTGACTGGGCGTTTCCCTCCATTGTCGCATCCGGCCCCAACGCCACCACCCTGCACTATCAAAAGAGCCAAAGACAGATTCAGGATGGTGAACTTTTGCTGATGGATATCGGAGCCGAGTACAATTATTACGCTGCTGACATTACCCGAACCATTCCCGTTAACGGAACATTCACTCCAGAGCAGGCTGCAATCTACCAACTGGTGCTGAATGCCCAAATGGAATCCATAGCCTTGGTCAAACCTGGGGTGCCTATTTTAACGGTTCATCAAAAGGCGACGGAAGTGCTCAAGGAAGGACTCTTTCGCCTTGGGCTCATTACCGACCCATCAACAAATCAGTATCGTGTGTTCTTTCTTCATGGGGTGGGACACTTCATCGGACTTGCTGTGCACGACGTCCGATCCGGTGACCATTTGCGAACGAACATGGTCTTGACAATCGAACCCGGCATCTACGTGCGAGAAGACTCCGAGGAAAGACTGATCGCACAGGGAGTCAGCGAAAAGGAGTTGGACAAGATCCGTCCGGCTCTCAGGAAGTTCATGAATATCGGCGTCCGCATTGAAGACGACATCCTGGTCACTGAAGACGGCTACCAGGTGCTCTCCCAGACTGCCCCTCGAGAGATCAGGGAAATTGAGAGGCTGATGCGAGAGAATGGAAAACGCTGAGAACTGACCGCAGACAACAGACAACAGACAACAGACAACAGACAACAGACAACAGACAAACAAGAGACCACTAAATCCTGACAACTCCCGCCAAAGACGATCATTTGGCCTTCAACAGCGGATCTTCGGAACTACACCCACCCGACCACAACTCTCGCTGCAGTCTGACTGGTTGACATAAGAAGAAGACAGGAGACTCTTCAAACTGGAGCCTGGAACGCGCGCAAGCGCGTTAGAGGAGTGGGGAGAGGAAGGGCCCGGCACAGGAATGGCCGAGCCCACAGTGAACTACCTTCTTCGGGCTTTGGCCTTCTTCTTGGTGGCCTTCTTCTTGGTGGCCTTCTTCTTGGTAGCCTTCTTCTTGGTAGCCTTCTTTCTCGTGGCCTTCTTTCTCGTGGCTTTCTTCTTGGTGACCTTCTTCTTTCGCGTTACCTTCTTCCTGCTCACGGCCTTCTTCTTGGTCGCCTTTTTCTTGGTAGCCTTTTTCTTCTTTGCTTTTGCCTTAGCCATCCGTTGACTCCTTTCTGATAAAAACTATCTGTGCCTATATAACGTGTTGGTATGACAAAAGAGAAGGCTGACAACTGACAACTGACAACTGACAAACTGAAATTAAAAACCTGCAACTTGAAACTTGAAACTTGAAACTTGGAACCTGAAAACGACTTCCCGATTCTGAATGCTGTCTTCCGTCTCCTGGTCTATTGCCAGCTGTCAGTTGTCAGTTGTCAGTTGTCAGTTGTCAGCTTCCTGTTGTCATTTGCCTGTTGTCTAG
>JACZQQ010000285.1 GCA_022545645.1 Acidobacteriota bacterium
ATCTTTTTCATGGGTTCGTCACACCCCTCGTAAGAAATTGGTGATTTTCACTAAATGGGTGAAATCGTTGGACTGTTTTAAACCTTTCTGACCCCAATTGTCCTCCTTTTTGTTGACTTACATCAGTGTTTTATGAGTATCTGACATCAGCACTAAGCAATAGTTGTGCCTAACACCCTATCATCCAGAGGAGATTGTTTATCCTAAGTTCTATCAGGAGGTTACAGGAATGATTCAAAAACGCCTGTAATGCTGGGAATCCAAAAAAGTGGACATTTAGTCCAAAAAATTGAATTATGGCCGCTCCGCGCGCGTTCCAGGTTCCAGTTTGGAATTTGGAATTTGAGATTTGTTTGGGATTTGGGATTTGGAATTTGGGATTTCTTCGCACTACACGGCTATTCTCTCGACTCGACTTCCGATGGAAGTGAACACTTCATAGGGAGAGGTGCCCAGGGCCTTGGCCCATGCGCTAGCCGAAATAGGAGAATCGGCCTCATCTTCCAGCAACAGGACCTCTTCGCCGACTGTAGGGTCGGGGATGTCGGTCAAATCAATGCTGATCAGGTCCATGCTGATCTGACCCAGCACGGGGACAAGCTCTCCCCGAATCTTCACCTGACTTCGGTTGGAAAGGAGTCGGTTGTAACCGTCCGCGTAGCCGACCGGCAGAACACCGATGAGACTGTCTCGCTGGGTGACGAATTTCCCATAGTAGCCTATGGGTTCTCCCTTGGGGACTTGCCGGATGGTCAGGGTTTGAGTCTTCCACTGAAGAATGGGTCGGACAAGATCCAGGGCCGGGCTGGATGAGATACCGTATAGCATCAGGCCGAGGCGAACCGCGTCCAGTTGAGCTTCTGGAAACTGAAGGCCTGCGCTGTTGCTGATATGCCGCGGGTAGGGCAGGTCCGAAGTGGCCTCCTGAAAGCGCTTCAATTGGAGTTGGGTGAAATCCGGGTCCTGATCGGAGCTGGCGAAATGCGAGAACAAACCGGTAATTTGCGCGGTTAACCCCGCCACCAGGGCCTTGGCCTCCTGCCAGGGTACGCCCAATCGCGTCATCCCGGTATCGATTTTGACCTCCACCTTCACGTCGTTGGGAGGAGTTCGGTCATCAAACAGTGCGGCCGTCAAATCATGCTCGCGAAAGGTCTGTTCCTCTCCTTTCAGGCAGCCGTGCAGCACCAGGATCTTCCCCTTTGGGACATATTTTCTGAGTTCGACCCCTTCTTCGAGCGTAGCCACCGTGAAATCATGAATTCCACAATCAGTCAGGCCCTTGGAAACGTGTTGGATCCCGTGGCCGTAGGCATTGGCTTTGACCACAGCGATGATGCGGGTTGAAGGGGAAAGATGGGTTCGGATTGCGGCAACGTTTTCCTGGAGTCGGGATCGGGATACCTCAACCCAAGAATGTTTCATTTGAGTTCGCTGGCCAGATTTTCAAACTTGGTCCACTGATCAATAAAGGCCAGCTTGACGACCCCAGTGGGTCCGTTGCGTTGCTTCCCGATAATGAGTTGGACGATCCCTTCATCCTCAAAATTCTCATCCTTGTTATATAAGTCTTCTCGGTAGAGGAAGAGGACCACGTCCGCATCCTGTTCGATCGATCCTGATTCGCGCAGGTCGGAGAGCTGAGGACGGTGGTCGCCCCTTCTTTGCTCCGGAGCACGGCTTAGCTGAGAGCAGGCGATCAGGGGAATGTTGAGTTCCTTGGCCAGACCCTTAAGGGATCGACTGATGGTGGAGATCTCCTGCTGGCGGTTTTCATAACGCACTCGGCTGCTGGATGAGGTCCCCGACATGAGCTGTAGATAATCGACAATCAGCAAGTCCAATCCGTGTTCCGCCTTCAAACGGCGGGCCTTGGATCGCATTTCGATGATCGATATTCCCGGAGTATCGTCAATGAAAACGGGTGCTCGCGCCAACTTACTCATGGTCTTGGCCAGGCGCTTCCAGTCTTCCTTCGACAGGTAGCCACTACGCACCTTGTGACTGTCGACTCGAGCTTCAGAACACAACATCCGGGTGACCAGTTGTTGGGCCGCCATCTCCAGGCTGAAGATACCCACGACCTTTTCCTTTTCCATGGCGGCATTCTGGGCAATATTCAGAACAAAGCTCGTTTTTCCCAGGCCAGGGCGAGCTGCCACAATGGTCAGTTCGGCGGCCATCAACCCGGAGGTGAGATTGTCCAATTGGTGGAAACCCGTAGGGATGCCTGAGATGAGCTCTTTTCGCTGGTAGAGTGACTCGATGTTCGCGTAGCTTTCGGTGAGCAAATCCTGGAGTTGAACGAATCCGCCCTGAATTTTGTCCTGGCTGATCTCGAAAATCGATTTTTCTGCTCGTTCAAGCAGGTCCAGAGGGTCTTCCTCATTCGAGAACCCTCGAACCAGAATTTCATTGGCAGAATGGATCAGTTTCCGAAGAAGGGCCTTTTCTTTGACGATGCGGGCATAGTGCATCACGCTGGAGACTCTGGGAACGCCGTCCAGCAGGGAGGCGATATAAGCGACTCCACCCATGGCTTCCAATTCGTTTCGTTTCTGCAGCTCCTCTCTCAGCGTCAATGAGTCGATGGCTCGAGCACCAGAAGAGAGGTGCTCCATCGTGGAAAAAATGTTTCGATGGTGTTCCAGGTAGAAATCCGCTGTCGTCAAGACCTGCGAGGTTTGGTCAAAGAGGGCATTATCCAGCAGAATTGCGCCCAGGACCGCGCGCTCCGCCTCGAGGCTGTGAGGTAGGCTTTTCTCGACCGTTACATCAGTCTGCATAGAAATAAACGTAAGCGTAGGGGTCAGCCGGTGGCTGACCCGAACCACATGAGTGGCACGTTTTTTGCCCGTGTGGTTTCGGTTTTGCCATCCTCACTGTTCGGGCGAGCCACTCGTGGCAAGCCACCGGCTCGCCCCTACCCTGCTTGGTAGCGGGAACCTATGAATCATCGCGGACTAGGCAAGAATACAGTAAAAGTCCTTTTGGGGAAACGGGGGATGACAGAATAACCAGGACTACAGAGGTGGATTAACGAGGACTATCAGAGCCGTGGGCTGCCCAGCAGGAGTTTGCTGTGAGTGGTTTGGCTGACGGGAATCCCTAACCGTTGAAAATGGCGTTTTGATCAACTCGCCTTACTTCTCTTCTTCTTGCCCTTCAGTTTCTTCCTTCTCAGCTTCTTCTGAGGGCTGTTGTTGCAGGTCTTCTTCTGTTGCTGCTGCTGCTGCCGCCTCTTCTTCTTCCGGCTCTTCTTCT